>NZ_JBFAOM010000012.1:0-235408 GCF_040675235.1 Nonomuraea sp. NPDC049637 | reverse complement strand
ATGTCCATCGAGATGCGCGACACCGACGAGGACGTCTTCCGCGCGGCGGAGGAACTCGGTATCGATCTGTCCCGGCGTGAGCCGAGCAGCGTGGAAGAAGTCTGAGGGGGAGATCGCACACAATGCTAGACGTCAACTTCTTCGACGAGCTCAGGATCGGTCTTGCGACCGCCGACGACATCCGTCAGTGGTCGCACGGCGAGGTCAAGAAGCCCGAGACCATCAACTACCGGACTCTCAAGCCGGAAAAGGACGGACTCTTCTGCGAGAAGATCTTCGGTCCGACCCGCGACTGGGAGTGCTACTGCGGCAAGTACAAGCGCGTCCGGTTCAAGGGCATCATCTGTGAGCGCTGCGGCGTCGAGGTGACCCGGGCCAAGGTGCGTCGTGAGCGGATGGGCCACATCGAGCTGGCCGCGCCCGTCACGCACATCTGGTACTTCAAGGGCGTGCCGTCGCGCCTCGGCTACCTGCTCGACCTGGCCCCGAAGGACCTGGAGAAGGTCATCTACTTCGCGGCCTACATGATCACGCACGTCGACACCGACATGCGTGAGCGTGACCTGCCCTCGCTGGAGGCGAAGATCTCCGTCGAGCGGCAGCACATCGAGCAGCGCCGTGACGCCGACGTCGAGTCCAGGCAGAAGAAGCTCGAGTCCGACCTGGCCGAGCTGGAGGCCGCCGGCGCCAAGGGCG
Source organism: Nonomuraea sp. NPDC049637 (assembly GCF_040675235.1). Taxonomy (NCBI): domain Bacteria; kingdom Bacillati; phylum Actinomycetota; class Actinomycetes; order Streptosporangiales; family Streptosporangiaceae; genus Nonomuraea; species Nonomuraea sp. NPDC049637. Next base: position 234,712 of record NZ_JBFAOM010000012.1, on the reverse strand, counting down.
ACCAGCGGCGCAAGGTCCGCGAGGGCGCCGAGCGCGAGATGCGCCAGCTCCGCGACCGTGCCCAGCGCGAGCTGGACCGGCTCGACGAGGTCTGGAGCCGCTTCAAGAACCTCAAGGTCCAGGACCTCGAGGGCGACGAGCTGCTCTACCGCGAGATGCGCGACCGCTTCGGCCGCTACTTCAAGGGCGGCATGGGCGCGCAGGCGATCCAGGACCGCCTGATCAGCTTCGACCTCGACGCCGAGGCCGAGAACCTGCGCGAGACCATCCGCAGCGGCAAGGGCCAGAAGAAGGCCCGCGCCCTCAAGCGGCTCAAGGTCGTGTCGGCGTTCCTGAACACCACCAACTCGCCGCGCGGCATGGTGCTCGACTGCATCCCGGTCATCCCGCCGGACCTGCGCCCGATGGTGCAGCTCGACGGTGGCCGGTTCGCGACCTCCGACCTCAACGACCTGTACCGCCGGGTCATCAACCGGAACAACCGCCTCAAGCGTCTGCTCGACCTCGGCGCCCCCGAGATCATCGTGAACAACGAGAAGCGGATGCTCCAGGAGGCCGTCGACGCGCTGTTCGACAACGGCCGTCGCGGTCGCCCGGTGACGGGCCCCGGCAACCGGCCGCTGAAGTCCCTCAGCGACATGCTGAAGGGCAAGCAGGGCCGGTTCCGCCAGAACCTGCTGGGCAAGCGAGTCGACTACTCCGGCCGTTCGGTCATCGTCGTCGGCCCGCAGCTCAAGCTGCACCAGTGCGGTCTGCCCAAGCAGATGGCGCTGGAGCTGTTCAAGCCGTTCGTGATGAAGAGGCTCGTGGACCTCAACCACGCGCAGAACATCAAGTCGGCCAAGCGGATGGTCGAGCGCGCCCGCCCCGTCGTGTGGGACGTGCTCGAAGAGGTCATCACCGAGCACCCGGTGCTGCTCAACCGCGCTCCGACGCTCCACCGTCTGGGCATCCAGGCGTTCGAGCCGCAGCTGGTCGAGGGCAAGGCCATCCAGATCCACCCGCTCGTCTGCACCGCCTTCAACGCGGACTTCGACGGCGACCAGATGGCCGTGCACCTGCCGCTGTCGGCTGAGGCCCAGGCCGAGGCACGCATCCTGATGCTCTCGACCAACAACATCCTCAAGCCGGCCGACGGCAAGCCCGTGACGATGCCCACCCAGGACATGGTCATCGGCCTCTACTGGCTGACCACCCAGAAGGAAGGCGCGATCGGCGAGGGCCGCGTGTTCGGCTCGATCGCCGAGGCGCAGATGGCCTTCGACCGCCGTGAGCTGGAGATCCAGGCGAAGATCCAGATCCGGGTCAAGGACGTCCTGCCGCCGCGCGACTGGGTCGCTCCGGAGGGCTGGGAGCAGGGTGACCCGATCCGGCTGGAGACGACGTTCGGGCGGTGCCTGTTCAACCAGACGCTCCCCGAGAGCTACCCGTTCGTCAACTTCCAGGTGGGCAAGAAGCAGCTGTCCACGATCGTGAACGAGCTGGCCGACTCCTACCCCAAGGTCGAGGTCGCCAACTCGCTCGACGCGCTCAAGGACGCGGGCTTCCGCTGGGCGACCCGCTCCGGCGTCACGATCTCGATCGAGGACGTCGTCGCGCCGCCGAACAAGACCGACATCATGGAGAACTACGAGCGCCGGGCCGACAAGGTCCAGCGCGAGTACGAGCGTGGTCTGATCACCGACGAGGAGCGCCGCCAGGAGCTCATCGAGATCTGGACCCACGCCACGGCCGACGTCGAGACCGACATGGTCAACGCCTTCCCGGCGACCAACCCGGTCTGGATGATGGTCAACTCGGGCGCCCGTGGTAACAAGATGCAGGTCCGGCAGATCGCCGGCATCCGTGGCCTGGTGTCCAACACCAAGGGCGAGACGATCCCGCGGCCGATCAAGGCCTCCTTCCGCGAGGGCCTGTCGGTGCTGGAGTACTTCATCTCCACCCACGGTCAGCGAAAGGGTCTGGCCGACACCGCCCTGCGTACCGCCGACTCGGGTTACCTGACCCGTCGTCTGGTGGACGTCGCCCAGGACGTCATCGTGCGTGAGATCGACTGCGGCACCGACCGCGCGGTCCCGCTGCACGTCGGCGAGCGTGACGCGTCCGGCAACCTGGTCAAGGCGGAGAACGCCGAGTCCAACGTGCACGGCCGCATCCTGGCCGAGGACGTCGAGGTCGACGGCAAGGTCATCGTCCCGGCGGGTGTCGACATCAACGACATCCACGTGACGAAGCTGGTCGAGGCCGGCGTCGAGACCGTCCGCACCCGCAGCGCGCTCGTCTGCGAGGCCAAGATCGGTGTCTGCGCGACCTGCTACGGCCGCTCGCTGGCCACCGGCAAGCTCGTGGACGTCGGCGAGGCGGTCGGCATCATCGCCGCCCAGTCGATCGGTGAGCCCGGCACGCAGCTGACGATGCGTACGTTCCACACCGGTGGTGTGGCCGGCGCCGACATCACCCACGGTCTGCCCCGTGTCACGGAGCTGTTCGAGGCGCGCATCCCCAAGGGCGTCGCCCCGATCTCCGAGGCCGAGGGCCGGGCCAGGATCGACGAGACCGACAAGACCAGGAAGATCGTCATCACCCCCGACGACGGGTCGGAGGAGATCGCCTACCCGGTCTCGATGCGTTCGCGCCTGCTCGTCCAGGACGGTCAGCGCGTGACGGTCGGCCAGCAGCTGATCGCCGGTGCGGTCAACCCCAACGAGGTGCTGCGCATCCTCGGCCCGCGGGCCGTGCAGCTGCACCTGGTGGCCGAGGTCCAGCAGGTCTACCGGTCGCAGGGTGTGTCGATCCACGACAAGCACATCGAGATCATCGTGCGGCAGATGCTCAAGCGCGTGAACGTGCTGGAGTCCGGTGACACCGACCTGCTGCCCGGTGAGCTGGTGGAGCGTCCGCGCTTCGAGCAGATGAACCGTGAGACGGTGGCCGAGAGCGGCTCGCCGGCCGCGGGCCGTCCGGTGCTCATGGGCATCACGAAGGCGTCGCTGGCCACCGAGTCGTGGCTGTCGGCGGCCTCCTTCCAGGAGACGACCAGGGTCCTGACGGACGCGGCGATCCACGCCAAGTCCGACTCGCTGCTGGGCCTGAAGGAGAACGTCATCATCGGTAAGCTCATCCCGGCCGGTACGGGCATGCCCCAGTACCGCAACATCCGGGTCGAGCCGACCGAGGAGGCCAAGGCCGCCATGTACACCGTCGGCGGTTACGACGGCTCCGCGGCCGACTACACCTTCGGCACGGGCAGCGGCGAGGCCGTCCCGCTGGAGGAGTACGACTTCGGTCAGTACAACCGCTAGCAGTTCGCAGGCGCCGCGCCCGGGTCTCTCTCCTGAGAGGCCCGGGCGCGGCGCTTTTCCGGCCGTACGCGCTGCCGTAGACGGCCCCTGACGCCCTGTAGGAGTGGACGGGCCCCGGGGGGCCGGTCCGGCGGCATGACGGTCTGGGGGCCGGTTGCGGGGCTCCCCGGCGAATCGGCACACGTCGGTCCCCGGGGCCGGTATCATTGCGGCGGCGCTTCGGATGGGCTGGATGAGACGGGCCCCGGTGGCACGGAGCGGCGATGCCGACAGGCGTTGCCGTGCCGTTTTGACGTGTCGGCTGGGCCTGGGTAGTCTTGAGCATCGTGCCCGTCTCTAGCGGGCTTTCGGCTGTGCGCTCATATCCATAGGGAGAGCGTCGGCTGGACTCTCAGGCTCGCAAGTCTCCGTGGCTGTGTCCGTGCGAATAGCGCGACACGCCCGACCGCGGGGGCACCGAGACGAGGAAAACCAGCAGGTCATGACACCGGCAGAACCTGCGAAATGCAAGACCAATGACGTAACACCGGCCAAGGCACGAAACGGAGTGGCAGTGCCCACTATTCAGCAGTTGGTCCGCAAGGGCCGGCAGGACAAGGTCTCCAAGACCAAGACTCCTGCCCTCAAGGGGAGTCCGCAGCGGCGCGGCGTGTGCCAGCGCGTCTACACCACGACCCCGAAGAAGCCCAACTCGGCACTGCGCAAGGTGGCCCGCGTTCGGCTCACGAACGGCATCGAGGTCACGGCTTACATCCCCGGTGTGGGCCACAACCTGCAGGAGCACTCCATCGTGCTCGTGCGTGGCGGTCGTGTGAAGGACCTGCCTGGTGTTCGCTACAAGATCATCCGCGGTTCGCTCGACACCCAGGGTGTCCGCAACCGCAAGCAGGCCCGCAGCCGCTACGGCGCGAAGAAGGAGAAGAGCTAACAATGCCTCGTAAGGGTTCTCCTGGCCGTCGTCAGCTCATGTCTGACCCGGTTTACAGCTCGCCGCTGGTGACCGCCCTGATCAACAAGGTGCTCCTTGACGGCAAGCGCTCCATCGCGCAGTCGATCGTCTACGGCGCCCTCGAAGGCTGCAGGGAGAAGACGGGCAACGACCCGGTCGTCACCCTCAAGCGCGCGCTTGACAACGTCAAGCCCACCCTCGAGGTCCGCAGCCGCCGTGTCGGTGGCGCGACGTACCAGGTGCCGGTCGAGGTGCGCGCCGCGCGCAGCACCACCCTGGCCCTGCGCTGGCTGGTGCAGTACTCCCGCGCCCGCCGCGAGAAGACCATGACCGAGCGCCTCATGAACGAGCTCCTCGACGCCAGCAACGGCCTCGGGGCGAGTGTCAAGAAGCGCGAGGACACCCACAAGATGGCCGAGTCCAACAAGGCCTTCGCCCACTACCGCTGGTAACCCGGCGGGTTCGACGAGACGACGAGGACGCGAGTTAAAGTGGCCGCTACGACCGCTCTTGACCTGGCCAAGGTCCGCAACATCGGGATCATGGCCCACATCGACGCGGGCAAGACCACCACGACCGAGCGCATCCTGTTCTACACCGGCATCAACTACAAGATCGGTGAAGTCCATGAGGGCGCTGCCACCATGGACTGGATGGAGCAGGAGCAGGAGCGCGGCATCACGATCACGTCTGCCGCGACGACCTGTGAGTGGATCGGTCACACCATCAACATCATCGACACTCCGGGTCACGTCGACTTCACCATCGAAGTGGAGCGCTCGCTCCGCGTCCTCGACGGTGCCGTCGCCGTGTTCGACGGTGTCGCCGGTGTCGAGCCGCAGTCGGAGACGGTGTGGCGGCAGGCTGACCGGTACGAGGTCCCGCGCATCTGCTTCGTGAACAAGATGGACCGTGTCGGCGCGGAGTTCCACCGCTGCGTCGAGATGATGGTCAGCCGCCTGGGCGCGACCCCCGCTGTGATCCAGCTTCCGTGGGGTGTCGAGGCCGACTTCAAGGGCGTCATCGACCTCATCAAGATGAAGGGGCTCATCTGGAGCGCCGACGCGGCCAAGGGCGAGATGTACGACACCGTCGACATCCCGGCCGACCACGCCGACGCCGCCCGCGAGTGGCGTGACCGCCTCATCGAGACGGTCGCCGAGAACGACGACGAGCTGATGGAGCTCTTCCTGGAGGGCACCGAGCCCACCGAGGAGCAGCTGATCGCGGCCATCCGCCGCGCCACGCTGAGCAGCGCCATCAACCCGGTGCTGTGCGGCACCGCGTTCAAGAACAAGGGCGTTCAGCCCCTGCTCGACGCGATCGTCGCCTACCTCCCCGCCCCGACCGACATCCCGGCGTTCAAGGGTTACGCGGTCGGCAACGAGGAGAAGGTGATCGAGCGTCACGCGGACCCGGCCGAGCCGTTCTCCGCGCTGGCCTTCAAGATCGCCAGCGACCCGCACCTGGGCAAGCTCACCTACATCCGCATCTACTCCGGCACCCTCGACACCGGTTCACAGGTCGTGAACTCGGTGAAGGGCAAGAAGGAGCGGATCGGCAAGATCTACCAGATGCACGCCAACAAGCGCGAAGAGCGCCCGCAGGCGATCGCCGGTCAGATCGTCGCCGTCATGGGTCTGAAGGACACCACGACCGGCGACACCCTTGCCGACCCGGCCAACCCGGTCGTGCTCGAGTCGATGACGTTCCCGGCTCCGGTCATCAACGTCGCCATCGAGCCCAAGACCAAGGGCGACCAGGAGAAGCTGTCCACCGCCATCCAGCGGCTGGCCGAGGAGGACCCGTCCTTCCAGGTCCGTCGTGACGAGGAGACCGGCCAGACGGTCATCTGGGGCATGGGCGAGCTTCACCTGGAGATCCTCGTCGACCGTATGCGCCGCGAGTTCAAGGTCGAGGCCAACGTGGGCCGCCCGCAGGTGGCCTACCGCGAGACCATCCGCCGCAAGGTGGAGAAGGTCGACTACACCCACAAGAAGCAGACCGGTGGTTCCGGTCAGTTCGCGAGGGTGATCATCGACCTGGAGCCGCTGGGCGAGGGCAACGACGGTTACGAGTTCCAGAACAAGGTCTCCGGTGGCCGCGTCCCGAGGGAGTACATCCCCTCGGTCGACGCCGGCGCCCAGGAGGCCGCGGAGTTCGGCGTGCTGGCCGGTTACCCGATGGTGGGCGTGAAGGTTACGCTGACCGACGGTGCCGCCCACGACGTCGACTCCTCGGAAATGGCGTTCAAGATCGCCGGCTCGATGGCCTTCAAGGAGGCCGCGCGCAAGGCGGACGCCGTTCTTCTCGAGCCGATGATGGCCGTCGAGGTCACCACGCCCGAGGACTACATGGGTGACGTCATCGGTGACCTCAACGGTCGCCGCGGGCAGATCCAGGCGATGGACGAGCGGGCCGGCGCCCGTGTCGTCCAGGCGCTCGTGCCGCTGTCTGAGATGTTCGGCTACGTGGGTGACCTGCGTAGCAAGACGCAGGGGCGCGCGAGCTACAGCATGCAGTTCGACTCCTACGCGGAGGTGCCCCCGGGCATCGCCAAGGAGATCGTCGCGAAGGCCCGGGGCGAATAACTTCCCGGTCCCTGGCGGGGTGGTGCGAGCCACCCCGCCGCCTAGGGGTCTGGGATCTCCCGGGCCCGAGTGTGTAGACAAGTCAGTCAGATTCTCAAGGAGAGAACCAGTGGGCAAGGCCAAGTTCGAGCGGACTAAGCCGCACATGAACATCGGCACCATTGGACACATCGACCACGGCAAGACCACGCTGACCGCGGCGATCACCAAGGTGCTTCACGACCGTTTCCCCGAGCTCAACAAGGCGACCCCGTTCGACAAGATCGACAAGGCGCCCGAGGAGAAGGCTCGCGGTATTACGATCTCCATCGCGCACGTCGAGTACCAGACCGAGAAGCGTCACTACGCTCACGTTGACTGCCCCGGTCACGCCGACTACGTGAAGAACATGATCACCGGTGCCGCTCAGATGGACGGCGCCATCCTCGTGGTCGCCGCCACCGACGGCCCGATGCCGCAGACGAAGGAGCACGTCCTCCTGGCCCGCCAGGTCGGCGTCCCCTACATCGTCGTGGCGCTGAACAAGGCCGACATGGTCGACGACGAGGAGATCCTCGAGCTCGTCGAGCTGGAGGTCCGTGAGCTCCTGTCCGCGCAGGAGTTCCCCGGCGACGACCTGCCCGTCGTCCGCGTCTCCGCCCTCAAGGCTCTCGAGGGTGACGAGAAGTGGGCCGACAGCATCATCGAGCTGATGAACGCGGTGGACGAGAACGTCCCCGAGCCTCCCCGTGACACGGAGAAGCCGTTCCTCATGCCCGTCGAGGACGTCTTCTCGATCACCGGTCGCGGCACCGTCGTCACCGGTCGTATCGAGCGCGGCATCGTCAAGGTCAACGAGCAGGTCGACATCATCGGCATCAAGCCGGAGAAGACGACGACCACCGTCACCAGCATCGAGATGTTCAACAAGATGCTCGACGAGGGTCACGCCGGCGACAACGCCGCCCTGCTGCTCCGCGGCATCAAGCGCGACGATGTCGAGCGCGGCCAGTGCATCATCAAGCCGGGCACGACGACCCCGCACACCGAGTTCACCGGCCAGGTCTACATCCTGTCCAAGGACGAGGGCGGCCGCCACACGCCGTTCTTCAACAACTACCGCCCGCAGTTCTACTTCCGTACGACTGACGTGACCGGTGTTGTGAACCTCCCCGAGGGCACCGAGATGGTCATGCCGGGCGACAACACCGAGATGCGCGTTGAGCTGATCCAGCCCATCGCCATGGAGGAAGGCCTCAAGTTCGCGATCCGTGAGGGTGGCCGCACCGTCGGCGCCGGCCGGGTCGTGAAGATCATCAAGTAGCTCGACCGTCGGGGCGGCGGTCGGCCCCACATTCAGGGCCGACCGCCGTACCGCGTCAAGGGCCTCGCGTAAAGCGCCGTGATCCAGCAGTCGCTTCGGCCATAGTGACCGAAGTAACTGCCGGATCACGGAAGAAAAGACAGATCAACAGTGTCTGTCTCGTGGGGTCACGCAGGGTCAGACCTGCACCAACACAGCGGCACAAGGCCGCACGATACTTTTTCAGACGACAGCGAAGGACACCGAGGCCACTATGGCGGGACAGAAGATCCGCATCCGGCTTAAGGCCTATGACCACGAGGTCATCGACAGCTCGGCCAAGAAGATCGTCGAGACGGTGACGCGGACTGGCGCGAAGGTCGCGGGCCCGGTGCCGCTGCCGACCGAGAAGAACGTGTACTGCGTCATCCGCTCGCCGCACAAGTACAAGGACAGCCGCGAGCACTTCGAGATGCGCACGCACAAGCGGCTGATTGACATCATCGACCCGACCCCCAAGACGGTTGACTCGCTCATGCGGCTCGACCTCCCCGCGGGTGTCGACATTTCGATCAAGCTCTGAGGGAACGCACTGACATGGCTAAGACGATCAAGGGCGTCCTGGGCAAGAAGCTCGGCATGACCCAGGTCTTCGACGCGGACAACCGGATGGTTCCGGTGACCGTGGTCGAGGCCGGTCCGTGCGTGGTGACCCGGGTCCGCACCGCAGAGAAGGACGGCTACTCCGCCGTTCAGCTCGGCTTCGGGCAGGTCGACCCCCGGAAGGTCAACAAGCCGCTCGGCGACTACCTGCGTAAGCACGACATCACCCCGCGCCGTTACTTCGCGGAGATCCGCACCGACGACGCGAGCGACTACACCCTGGGCCAGGAGCTGCTGGCCGACACCTTCGAGGCCGGCCAGTTCGTCGACGTGACGGGCAAGAGCAAGGGCAAGGGCTTCGCCGGTGTCATGAAGCGGCACGGCTTCGGTGGTCTGGGCGCGTCGCACGGTACGCAGCGCAAGCACCGCTCGCCGGGTTCCATCGGTGGCTGCGCCACCCCGGGCCGCGTATTCAAGGGCCTGCGCATGGCCGGTCGGATGGGTAACGTCCGCACCACTGTGCAGAGCCTCAAGGTTCACTCCGTCGACGCCGAGAACGGTCTCATCCTGATCAAGGGTGCGATCCCCGGCGCGAACGGCAGCCTGGTCCTCGTCCGCACCGCTGCCAAGAAGGGGGCTGCCAAGTGAGCACCACTATTGACGTCCTCGACGCCAGCGGCGCCAAGGCCGGCACCGTCGAACTGCCCGAAGACGTCTTCGGCACGACGGTCAACGTTCCGCTGATCCACCAGGTGGTCGTGGCCCAGCTCGCCGCTCGCCGGCAGGGCACCCACAAGGCCAAGACCCGTGGCGAGGTCAGCGGTGGCGGCAAGAAGCCGTACCGCCAGAAGGGCACCGGCCGCGCCCGTCAGGGCTCGACCCGCGCGCCGCAGTTCACCGGCGGTGGCACCGTCCACGGGCCCGTGCCGCGTGACTACTCGCAGCGCACGCCCAAGAAGATGAAGGCCGCCGCGCTGCGCGGCGCCCTGTCCGACAGGGCCGGTGGCGGTCGCGTCCACGTGGTCAGCACGCTGGTGACGGGGGAGACCCCCAAGACCAAGGCTGCCCTGGAGGCCCTGCGCAAGATCACTCAGGCTCCCCGCGTGCTCGTCGTCGTCGACGAGGCCGACGAGCTGACCTGGATGAGCCTGCGTAACGCTCCCGAGGTCCACCTGCTGGACGCCGGGCAGCTCAACACCTACGACGTGCTCGTGCACGACGACGTGGTCTTCACCCAGGAGGCGTACGACCAGGTCGTCGCGCGGCTGAGCCAGGGCGGGAAGGAAGACGCCTGATGGAGAAGATCGCCGACCCGCGCGACATCATCATCAAGCCGGTCGTCTCTGAGAAGAGCTACGGCCTGATCGATGAGAACAACAAGTACACGTTCCTGGTGAAGAAGACCGCGAACAAGACCCAGGTCAAGATCGCCGTTGAGCAGATCTTCGGGGTCAAGGTCACCAGCGTGAACACCATCAACCGGACGGGCAAGCGCAAGCGCACCCGTACCGGTTTCGGCAAGCGTCCCGACACCAAGCGCGCCATCGTGAGCCTGGTCGAGGGCGATCGGATCGACATCTTCGGTCAGATCGGCTAGCAGCGCCATAGATAGGAAGCGGGCCGAAAGGTCTGCGAGGGACGAGACCGTCGCATTTCGGTGCGGCGGGCTCGCCCATGTAACCGACGAAGGATGAACGAAAAAGATGGGCATCCGTAAGTACAAGCCGACGACTCCGGGTCGCCGCGGGTCGAGTGTCTCGGACTTCTCCGAGATCACCCGCAGCACTCCCGAGAAGTCGCTGCTTGCGCCCCTTCACAGCAAGGGCGGCCGGAACGTACACGGCCGGGTGACCGCGCGCCACCAGGGCGGCGGACACAAGCGCGCCTACCGGATCATCGACTTCCGTAGGCATGACAAGGACGGCATCCCGGCGAAGGTCGCTCACATCGAGTACGACCCCAACCGCACCGCCAACATCGCTCTGCTCCACTACGCCGACGGCGAGAAGCGCTACATCATCGCGCCGACCGGCCTCAAGCAGGGCGACCGAATCGAGAACGGCCCCGCTGCCGACATCAAGCCGGGCAACTGCCTGCCGCTGCGCAACATCCCGACCGGTACCTTCATCCACGCGGTGGAGCTCCGTCCGGGCGGCGGCGCGAAGCTCGGTCGTTCCGCGGGCGCCCAGATCCAGCTGCTCGCCAAGGAAGGCCAGTACGCCACCCTGCGTATGCCGTCCGGTGAAATGCGCATGGTCGACGTGCGCTGCCGGGCGTCGGTCGGCCAGGTCGGCAACGCCGAGCAGGCCAACATCAACTGGGGCAAGGCCGGCCGTATGCGGTGGAAGGGCAAGCGCCCGACCGTCCGCGGTGTCGCCATGAACCCCGTTGACCACCCGCACGGTGGTGGTGAGGGCAAGACGTCCGGCGGTCGCCACCCGGTGAACCCCAAGGGCAAGCCCGAGGGCCGCACCCGCCAGGCCAACAAGTCCAGCGACCGGCTGATCATCCGTCGTCGGAGCAAGAGGAAGAAGCGGTAGGAGCAGCCGAAATGCCACGTAGCCTTAAGAAGGGTCCCTTCGTGGACGACCACCTTCAGAAGAAGGTGGACGCCCAGAACGAGAAGGGCACCAAGAACGTCATCAAGACGTGGTCGCGGCGCTCCATGATCGTTCCCGACATGCTCGGGCACACGATCGCCGTGCACGACGGCCGCAAGCACGTCCCGGTGTTCGTCACCGAGTCGATGATCGGCCACAAGCTCGGAGAGTTCGCCCCCACGCGGACGTTCCGCAGCCACGTCAAGGAAGACCGGCGCAGCCGGCGATAGACGCCTTCAGAAGCATTTAGAGGAGTAAGCGATGGAAGCCAGGGCTCAGGCGCGGTTCGTCCGTGTCACGCCCCTCAAGGCCCGCCGCGTGGTGGACCTTATTCGCGGGCTGCCCGCTTCGGAGGCGCAGGCCGTGCTGCAGTTCGCTCCCCAGTCGGCGAGCGAGCCGATCTACAAGGTGCTCAGCAGCGCCATGGCGAACGCCGAGCACAACTTCAACCTCGACCCCAGCACGCTCGTCGTGAGCCGCGCCTGGGTCGACGAGGGCCCGACGCTGAAGCGGTTCCGCCCGCGTGCACAGGGTCGCGCCTATCGGATCAACAAGCGGACGAGCCACATCACCGTGATCGTGGAATCCCGCGAGCCGAAGGGAAGGACCCGATAGTGGGCCAGAAGGTTAACCCGCACGGGTTCCGCCTCGGCATCACGACCGACTTCAAGAGCCGGTGGTACGCCGACAAGCTGTACAAGTCGTACGTCGCCGAGGACGTGGCGATCCGCCGCATGCTGCAGAAGGGCATGGAGCGGGCCGGCATCTCCAAGGTCGAGATCGAGCGCACCACGGACCGTGTGCAGGTGGACATCCACACCGCGCGTCCGGGCATCGTGATCGGCCGCCGCGGCGCCGAGGCGGACCGTATCCGCGGCGACCTCGAGAAGCTGACCAAGAAGCAGGTCCAGCTCAACATCCTCGAGGTCAAGAACCCGGAGATCGACGCTCAGCTCGTCGCTCAGGGTGTCGCCGAGCAGCTGTCCAGCCGTGTCTCGTTCCGCCGCGCCATGCGCAAGGCGATGCAGTCGGCCATGAAGTCCGGCGCCAAGGGCATCCGTGTCCAGTGCGCCGGTCGTCTGGGCGGCGCCGAGATGTCGCGGTCGGAGTTCTACCGTGAGGGTCGCGTGCCGCTGCACACCCTCCGCGCGGACATCGACTACGGCTTCTACGAGGCCCGTACCACCTTCGGCCGCATCGGCGTGAAGGTCTGGATCTACAAGGGCGAGGCTCCGACCAGCCGCGCCGAGCGTGAGGCGGCTGCCGCCGGCGCTCGTGCCGGTCAGCGTCGCGAGCGTGACGACCGTCGTGGTGGCGGCGGCGACCGTCCGCGTCGTGGCGGCGGTGACCGTCCGCGTCGTGGCGGCGGCCGTGGCGACCGCGCCCCCCGTACCGAATCGGCCGCGCCCGCGGGCGCTGCCCCCGAGACCGGCCCGGCTGCGCAGCCGGGTGCTGAAGGGAGCTGACCATGCTGATCCCGCGCAGGGTCAAGCACCGCAAGCAGCACCGGCCTGACCGCAGCGGAGCCGCCAAGGGCGGCACCAGGGTCGTGTTCGGCGAGTTCGGCATTCAGGCTGTTGAGCACTCCTACGTGACCAACCGCCAGATCGAGTCCGCTCGTATCGCCATGACCCGTCACATCCGCCGTGGCGGCAAGGTGTGGATCAACATCTACCCCGACCGTCCGCTCACCAAGAAGCCGGCCGAGACCCGCATGGGTTCCGGTAAGGGTTCGCCGGAGTGGTGGATCGCCAACGTCAAGCCCGGACGCGTGATGTTCGAGCTGTCCGGCGTGGCGGAGTCGGTCGCTCGTGAGGCGCTCACCAGGGCGATCCACAAGCTGCCGATGAAGTGCAAGATCGTTAAGCGTGAAGTGGGTGAGGCGTGATGGCTAAGGGCCTGACCGCCGGCGAGCTGCGAGTGGAGGACCAGGACACCCTGGTCCAGAAGCTCAAGGAAGCCAAGGAGGAGCTGTTCAACCTCCGCTTCCAGGCAGCGACCGGTCAGTTGGAGAGCCACGGGCGGCTGCGCGCCGTCCGCCGCGAGATCGCCCGTATCTACACCGTGATGCGCGAGCGTGAGCTCGGCATCGTCACGGTCGAGAAGGAGTCGAGCGATGGCTGAGACCGAGACCACCGAAACCACCGAGGCTAACGACGCGCGGAACTTCCGCAAGGTCCGTGAGGGCCTGGTCGTCAGCGACAAGATGGACAAGACCGTCGTCGTCGCCGTCGAGGACCGCGTCAAGCACCGTCTGTACGGCAAGGTCATCCGCCGTACGACCAAGTACAAGGCACACGACGAGGCCAACGCCTGCGGCGTCGGCGACCGCGTGCTGCTCATGGAGACCCGCCCCCTCTCCGCCACCAAGCGGTGGAGGGTCGTGGAGATCCTCGAGAAGGCCAAGTAAGGCCCTTCTCGGATATACCGCGCCTCGTGGGGGCCTCAGGGCCCCCATGACGGCGTCCAAGGACGCGAGGTCCTCCGGGCCTCGCGTCGCCTGCGGTGCGGCCCCTTCGTGGACTGTGGCCGTGGGAACAAGACAACGACAGGTTCCGCCAGGCTCAGAGATGAGAACCGGCGCGACTAACAGGAGTTCAAGTGATCCAGCAGGAGTCGCGGCTCAAGGTCGCCGACAACACTGGTGCGAAGGAGATCCTTTGCATCCGTGTTCTCGGTGGCTCGGGCCGACGCTACGCCGGTATCGGCGACATCATCGTCGCCACTGTCAAGGACGCGCTGCCGGGCAGCACGGGCGTCAAGAAGGGCGACGTGGTCAAGGCCGTCGTCGTCCGCACGGTCAAGGAGCGCCGCCGGCCCGACGGCTCCTACATCCGCTTCGACGAGAACGCCGCCGTCATCATCAAGGACAGCGGTGACCCTCGTGGCACTCGTATCTTCGGCCCGGTCGGCCGCGAGCTGCGCGACAAGAAGTTCATGCGCATCATCTCGCTCGCCCCGGAGGTGCTGTAATGCCGAAGCTGCATGTGAAGAAGGGTGACCTGGTTCAGGTCATCGCCGGCAAGGACAAGGGTGCCAAGGGTCACGTCATCGCCACGTACCCGCGCGAGGACCGCGTGGTGATCGAGGGCGTCAACATGATCAAGAAGCACACCAAGGAGTCTCTCCAGGGTCCGCGTGGCGCCAAGACCGGCGGCGTGCAGACGATGGAGGGCCCCATCCACGTGTCCAACGTGAAGAAGCTCAAGGACGAGAAGCCCGCCGACAAGAAGGCCGACAAGGCCGAGGAGACGGGTGAGGACAGCTGATGACCGCCACGACCACTGAGACCGAGCGCCCGACGCCGCGACTCAAGACGAAGTACCGCGAGGAGATCGCGGCCCAGCTTCGCGAGCAGTTCGGCATCGAGAACGTCATGCAGATCCCGGCCCTGACCAAGATCAAGGTCAACATGGGTGTCGGTGAGGCGGCTCGCGACTCCAAGCTCATCGAAGGCGCCGTACGCGACCTCACCGCGATCACCGGCCAGAAGCCGGCCGTCGTCCGGGCGCGCAAGTCCATCGCGCAGTTCAAGCTGCGTGAGGGCATGCCGATCGGCGCGCACGTCACGCTGCGCGGCGACCGCATGTGGGAGTTCCTCGACCGCCTGCTGGCGCTGGCGCTGCCCCGTATCCGGGACTTCCGCGGCCTGTCGCCGAAGCAGTTCGACGGCAACGGCAACTACACGTTCGGTCTGACCGAGCAGGTCATGTTCCACGAGGTCGACCAGGACAAGGTCGACCGTCCGCGGGGCATGGACATCACGGTCGTGACCACCGCGACGAACGACGACCAGGGCCGGGCGCTGCTGAAGCTCCTCGGCTTCCCGTTCAAGGAGGCCTGATCCAATGGCGAAGAAGTCGCTGATCGCCAAGGCGGGGCGCAAGCAGAAGTTCGAGGTCCGGGCCTACACCCGGTGCTCGCGTTGCGGTCGCCCGCGCGCGGTGTACCGCAAGTTCGGCCTGTGCCGCGTGTGCTTCCGCGAGATGGCGCACCGGGGCGAGCTGCCCGGCATCACCAAGTCGAGCTGGTAGATACTCTGGGGGGCGGCTCCGCGTCGTCCCCCGGAGTCCATGTTCAGAAGAAGACAGGACGCTTCGCGTCCATGACCGCGCCGAAGGTCCACCGGCAGAGCGCTGCTTGGCCGACTGGAAACCGCGGCGAGGAAGGCCACTGGCCATGACGATGACCGACCCGATCGCAGACATGCTGACGCGTCTGCGTAACGCGAACTCGGCGTACCACGAGAGCGTGTCGATGCCGTATTCGAAGATCAAGGCGCACATCGCCGAGATCCTCCAGCAGGAGGGTTACATCCAGTCCTGGGCCGTCGAAGACGCCAAGGTTGGAAAGAACCTCGTGGTGGAGCTCAAGTTCGGGCCTACCCGTGAGCGTTCGCTCGCGGGCCTGCGCCGGGTTTCCAAGCCCGGTCTGCGGGTTTATGCGAAGAAGGACAACCTGCCTCGAGTTCTGGGCGGACTGGGCGTCGCGATCATCTCGACGTCCGCCGGTCTCATGACCGACAAGCAGGCCGGCAAGCGTGGCGTGGGCGGCGAAGTCCTCGCCTACGTCTGGTAGAGGGGAGGAACACAGCATGTCGAGAATCGGACGGCTGCCCATCCCTGTGCCCAGTGGCGTAGACATCACGATCACCGGCCAGGATGTCCAGGTCAAGGGCCCGAAGGGCACGCTTTCTCACACGGTCGCGGACCCGATTACGGTCGGTCGTGACGACGACGGCGCCATCGCCGTCTCCCGGCCCAACGACGAGAACAAGGTCCGTGCGCTGCACGGCCTGTCCCGGACGCTGATCGCCAACATGGTGCAGGGCGTCACCCAGGGGTACACGAAGTCCCTGGAGATCGTCGGCGTCGGTTACCGCGTCCAGGCCAAGGGCCCGACGCAGCTGGAGTTCTCGCTGGGCTTCAGCCACCCGGTCATCGTCGACGCCCCCGAGGGTGTCTCCTTCCGCGTCGAGAAGCCGACCCTGTTCCACGTGGACGGCATCGACAAGCAGAAGGTCGGCGAGGTCGCGGCCAACATCCGCAAGTTGCGCAAGCCTGACCCGTACAAGGGCAAGGGCGTGCGTTACCAGGGCGAACAGATCCGCCGCAAGGTCGGAAAGGCTGGTAAGTAGGCATGGCTCCGAAGACTGCGTTCAGCAAGCACACGGCTGCCCGCACCGTCTCGCGGGCTCGCCGTCACCGCCGCGTCCGCAAGTTCGTCGTCGGTACGGCCGAGCGTCCGCGCCTGGTCGTCAACCGTTCGACCCGTCACATGTTCGTCCAGATCGTGGACGACTCCGTCGGTCACACGCTGGTGAGCGCCTCCACCATGGACGCCTCGCTGCGCACGCTCGAGGCGGACAAGACGGAGAAGGCCAAGAAGGTCGGCGAGCTCCTCGCTCAGCGGGCCAAGGAAGCCGGGATCACCAAGGTCGTCTTCGACCGCGGTGGCAACCGCTACGCCGGTCGCATCGCGGCCCTGGCGGACAGCGCCCGCGAAGGCGGGCTGGAATTCTGATGGCAACTGAGAAGAGGAACCACTGATGGCTGCAGCTCCGCGTCGCGGTGGCGGCACCGGTGGCGAGCGGCGGGACCGTCGTGACGATCGCCGCGGTGGCGCCGCCGACAAGGGCGTCTCGTACATCGAGCGCGTAGTGAAGATCAACCGAGTGGCCAAGGTCGTGAAGGGTGGTCGTCGCTTCAGCTTCACCGCCCTCGTCGTCGTCGGTGACGGCAACGGCCTGGTCGGCGTCGGTTACGGCAAGGCCAAGGAAGTCCCCGCGGCCATCGCCAAGGGCGTCGAAGAGGCCAAGAAGCACTTCTTCAAGGTGCCCCGCATCCAGGGCACCATCCCGCACACCGTGCAGGGCGAGGAGGCGGCCGGTGTCGTCTTCCTGCGTCCGGCGTCGGCCGGTACCGGCGTCATCGCCGGTGGCCCGGTGCGCGCGGTCCTGGAGTGCGCCGGCATCCATGACGTGCTGTCCAAGTCGCTCGGCTCGGACAACCCGATCAACATCGTGCACGCCACCGTGGCGGCTCTGAAGGGCCTTTCCCGCCCCGAGGAGATCGCCGCCCGCCGTGGCCTGCCGATCGAGGACGTGGCTCCGGCCCGCATGCTCAAGGCTCAGCGCGAGGGCATCGCCGAGGCCGCGGCCGCGAAGGCGGTGAGCTAGTCATGGCACGCCTGAAGATCACTCAGGTTCGCTCGAAGATCGGTGGCAAGCAGAACCAGCGTGACTCGCTGCGTTCGCTTGGCCTGAAGCGAATCGGCGATGTCGTCGTCAAGGAGGACCGTCCCGAGATTCGCGGGATGGTGTCCGTGGTGACGCACCTCGTCGAGGTGGAAGAGGTCGACTAGTCATGACTGACAAGGCTCCGCTCAAGATTCACGACCTGCGTCCTGCTCCGGGTGCCAACAAGTCCAAGATCCGCAAGGGTCGTGGCGAGGCGTCCAAGGGCAAGACGGCCGGTCGCGGCACCAAGGGCAGCCACGCCCGTACCACGGTCCCCCTCGGTTTCGAGGGTGGCCAGGTGCCGCTGCAGAGGCGTCTGCCGAAGCTCAAGGGCTTCTCCAACGCCCTGTTCAAGACGACCTACCAGGTCGTCAACCTGGACAGGCTCGGCGAGCTGTTCCCCGAGGGTGGCGACGTCACCGTCGAGGCCCTGGTGGCCAAGGGCGCCGTTCGCAAGAACCAGCTCGTGAAGGTGCTCGGCACCGGCGAGATCTCCGTCGCTGTGAACGTTACGGCTCACGCCTTCTCGTCCGCCGCGAAGGAGAAGATCGCCGCCGCCGGTGGTTCCGTTACCGAGCTGTAGCTCCGCTATGACGAGGCGTGGGGGTTCCGACAATGGGCCCCCACGCCCTTAGTGCGTTAGAGTTCGGCGAGACGGCAGGATTCTGTCCGGCTCGTTTGACTTGAGACTTGACATGGCAGATCCCCGCACCACCGCATACTCACATCGCCATAAAGGCGCGCAGGAGGGACCGTGCTGACCGCGTTTACCCGGGCGTTCCGGACACCGGACCTGCGCAAGAAGTTGCTCTTCACCCTGGGCATCATCGCGCTGTTCCGTCTCGGCTCGGTTCTTCCGACTCCGGGAGTTCACGTCCAGAACCTCGCGGCCTGTTTCGATCAGGCCCGTAACGGAGCCACCGGCAACATCTATGGGATGGTGCAGCTCTTCAGTGGTGGTGCGCTCCTGAAGCTGTCGGTGTTCGCGCTGGGCATTATGCCGTATATCACCGCGAGCATCATTCTCCAGTTGCTCGTCGTGGTGATTCCACGTCTTGAGGCTCTCAAGAAGGAAGGCCAGGCGGGTCAGGCCAAGATCACGCAGTATACGCGTTATCTGACCATCGGCCTCGGCGTCCTCCAGTCGACCGCCTTCATCGCGCTCGCGCGGTCCGGCCAGCTGTTCCCCAACTGCCAGCAGGACGTCCTGCTCGACCCCGACAACATCTTCGGCATCGTCACGATGGTCATCATCATGACGGCCGGCACGTCGGTGATCATGTGGCTCGGTGAGCTCATCACCGACCGCGGCGTCGGCAACGGCATGTCCATCCTGATCTTCACCCAGGTCGTCGCGGTCTTCCCGTCCGAGCTGACCAACATCTTCCAGGCGAACAAGTTCACCTTCGCGGTCGTCATGGTCGTCGGTGTCTTCATGATCGCGGCCGTGGTCTTCGTCGAGCAGGCGCAGCGCCGCATCCCGGTCCAGTACGCCAAGCGCATGGTGGGCCGCAGGATGTACGGCGGCACCTCGACGTACATCCCGCTCAAGGTCAACCAGGCCGGCATCATCCCGGTCATCTTCGCCTCGTCGCTGCTCTACCTGCCGCAGCTGCTGACCTCGCTCTTCCCGACGTCGAACAACGCGGTCGTCCAGTGGATCTCCCAGTACCTGGTCAGGGGCGACCACCCGGTCTACATGATCACGTTCTTCGTGCTGATCGTCTTCTTCACGTACTTCTACGTGTCGATTACCTTCAACCCCGCTGAAGTCGCCGACAACATGAAGAAGTACGGTGGGTTCATTCCGGGCATCCGTCCCGGCCGTCCGACGGCTGAATACCTGAACTTCGTGCTCACCCGTCTGACCGCGCCCGGCGCGCTCTATCTGGGTCTGATCTCCATGATCCCGATCGTCGCGCTGGCGGTGGCCGGGGCTAGCCAGAACTTCCCGTTCGGAGGGACGAGCATTCTGATCATGGTTGGTGTCGGCCTGGACACGGTGAAGCAGATCGAGAGCCAGCTCCAGCAGCGTAACTACGAAGGTTTCCTGCGGTAGTGCGTCTCGTTCTCGTCGGGCCCCCCGGAGCGGGTAAGGGGACACAGGCCCAGTACATCGCATCGAACCTGTCCATCCCGAAGATCTCGACAGGTGACATCTTCCGTGCCAACGTCTCGGGCGGCACGGACCTCGGCAAGCTGGCCAAAACCTACATGGACCGTGGCGATCTCGTGCCCGACGAGGTCACCATCGCCATGGTCCGCGACCGACTGTCCGAGGACGACGCGCAGGACGGGTTCCTGCTCGACGGCTTCCCGAGGAACGTCGCGCAGGCGGAGATCCTGCGCGACATGCTCAAGGACTGGGGTCTGGAGCTCGACCTGGTGCTGGAGCTGGTCGTGGACGACGACGAGGTCGTCCGGCGGCTGGCGGGGCGGCGCACGTGCAGTCAGTGCGGCCGTATCTGGCACGTGGAGTTCGACGACAAGAAGGACGACAAGTGCGACGCCTGCGGCGGCGCGCTGTTCCAGCGGGACGACGACAAGGAAGAGACCGTCAGGCACCGCCTGGAGGTCTACCAGGAGCAGACCGCGCCGCTGGTCTCGTACTACGTCGACGAGGGCATCCTCGTGGGCGTCGACGCGACCGGGCCGGTCGAAGAGGTGACGCAGCGGGCCATGGAGGCGATCCGCCCGTACCTGGGATGACGCCGGACACGATCTCCTGCGAAGGTGGCACGGATCTCCGTGCCACCTTGCTTTTTTGTGTGCGGCTATTGTGGGGGAATTAGGGCTCCCACGAGGCCCGTCAGAAACCCCGGGGGGTGCCGAACGATGTTCAAGAGAAACCGACACGGAATCCAGATCAAGTCGCCCGAGCAGCTGGAGAAGATGCGGGCCGCCGGCCTGGTGGTCGGGCGCACGCTCGATCTGCTGAAGCGCTCCGTCGAGCCCGGCATGACGCCGCTCGACCTCGACTCCATCGCCGAGAAGGCGATCAGGGACGAAGGCGCGATCCCGTCGTTCAAGGGCTACCAGGGCTTCCCGGCGACGATCTGCGCGTCCGTCAACGACGAGGTGGTGCACGGCATCCCCACGAACGCCCGCAAGCTGCGTGAGGGCGACGTCATCTCCATCGACTGCGGCGCGATCCTGGAGGGCTGGCACGGCGACTCCGCCGTCACGGTGCCGGTCGGCGAGGTCGACGCGAAGCTGACCGAGCTGATGCGGGTCACCGAGGAGGCCATGTGGCGCGGCATCGCCGCGCTGAAGGTCGGCCGGCATCTGTCCGACATCGGCTACGAGATCGAGCGCTACGTCAAGTCCCAGGGCCGCTTCGGCATCCCGCCGGAGTACGGCGGCCACGGCATCGGCACCGAGATGCACATGGACCCGTGGATCGCCAACCACGGCAAGCCGGGCCGCGGTCCGCTGCTGGAGGAGGGCATGTGCCTGGCCATCGAGCCCATGGTGAACCTCGGCACCGAGCGCACCCGCGTGCTGGCCGACGACTGGACGGTCGTGACGATCGACGGGAAGGCCTCGGCGCACTTCGAACACAGCGTCGCCGTGACACATAATGGACCTTGGGTGCTTACCGCCCTGGACGGTGGCGAAGAGCGCCTGAGTCACCTTCAGCCCTGACCCCCGGGAGTGGTGGAATGGCGAACAGCCCCGAGATGCGTGCCTCGGACGTCGACCGCGACCGGGTCGCCGCCATCCTCCGGGAGCACACCGCGCAGGGCCGCATCACGATGGACGAGTTCAACGAGCGGCTCGAAGAGCTCTACAAGAGCAAGACCTACGGTGACCTGGCCAAGCTGACGGCCGACCTGCCCGACGTCGACCTGCGCCACCGGCCGGCGAAGCCCGAGGCGGTGCCCGCCACGCGCGGCAACCTGCATCCGGGCATGCGGGCGGCCTGGGGCGCCTGGGCCGCGGCCAGCGCCGTCAACTGGGTGATCTGGCTGATCGTGAGCGTCTCGTCCGGTCACATGATCTATCCGTGGCCGCTGTGGGTCATGGGGCCCTGGGGCGCCATCCTGCTGATGAGCACGATCTTCGGGAACGGGCAGAAGCGCAGTTAGCCCGGAGCCGTGTGTGCCGTAATGCACTGTGTGTATTCCTCCGCAGTACGGGACGGCGCTGGTTCCTAGCGTGTGCCGTGTCGGGAACACGACTCACGGAGGAATCAGATGCGCAAGGTCCTCGCAGCCGCCGCCCTCGCCGGCTCGATCGCCGTCACCGGTCTCGCCGTCGCCCCCGCCGCCCAGGCGGCCTCGTCCGGCGGGTGGGGCACGTTCAGCTCGGCCAACCACAAGGCGTTCACGCACGGCAGCACGTACCGGTCGCACGGCAAGGTCTACACCCACTGGTACGGCAAGGAGTCCACGCCGAAGTTCGGCTACGTGTGGTTCCGGTACTACGCGAACGGAAGCTGGCACCAGTTCTCCAGGAAGTGGGACGGGAGCCACGACGAGACCTGGTCGGGCCGGGGGATCAGGAAGATCTACACCTGGACGTGCTGGGGCGGGTCGTCCACGTACTGCGGTGACCGGCACCGCATCTACTAGGAGCACCCCCCGAAGGGCTCGCCGGTCCGCCCGGCGGGCCCTTCGGTGTACGGTCGAAGGAGTGGGGGCCGTGGGGTAGACTCTTACATGGTTGTGTCAGGACACCTGGCACGCGTTTCGCGTTTTGGGCTCAGGTGTCGTACACTCCTTAGTCGGCTCACTATGACTATCACGCGTCGGCGGTCTTTGCCGATCGCCGCTCTCTTCGAAGCGTGAGGTCGCGGCTGCTTAGTGAACCGGAGCCTCAGACGACCGATCAGTGAAACGCGAGGGATTTTGGCCAAGAAAGACGGCGCCATCGAGATCGAGGGCACTGTGGTTGAGTCGCTCCCGAACGCCATGTTCCGGGTGCAGCTCGACAACGGCCATAAGGTCCTGGCCCACATCAGCGGACGGATGCGGATGCACTACATCCGGATTCTGCCGGACGACCGGGTAGTCGTTGAACTGAGCCCCTACGACCTGAGTCGTGGGCGGATCGTCTACCGATACAAGTAAGACGTCTGAGGAACACGAAGGACAATGAAGGTAAAGCCGAGCGTCAAGAAGATCTGCGACAAGTGCAAGGTGATTCGCCGGCACGGTCGCGTCATGGTGATCTGCGACAACCTGCGCCACAAGCAGCGTCAGGGTTAGTCGTACGCAAGGTTTCTCCGAGTCCGCCCCGATTTAGGGAGCGGGCTCGACGCATGAGGAGCCCGCGACAGTAATCGCGTCCCACACCTGGGCAGGCGGAGCATTCCGTACCACCCAGGAGACCCCCGGTCGGAGGCCGGGGCCCTCACCCCGGGCATGGGGAGGGGTAGTGCGGCGCAAGACCTCCGCCAAAAAGAAGGAGAATGCCCGACCATGGCTCGCCTGGTTGGCGTCGACCTCCCCCGCGAGAAGCGGCTGGAGATCGCTCTCACCTACATCTACGGAATCGGCCGCACCCGCGCTCAGGAGATCCTCCAGGCGACCGGTGTCAGCGGCGACCTCCGCGTGCACCAGCTCTCCGACACCGAGCTCGTCCCGATGCGTGACTACATCGAGGCGAACTTCAAGATCGAGGGTGACCTGCGCCGCGAGGTCCAGGCCGACATCCGTCGCAAGATCGAAATCGGTTGCTACCAGGGCATCCGGCACCGCAAGGGCCTTCCGGTCCACGGTCAGCGCACGCAGACCAACGCGCGTACCCGTAAGGGCAAGAAGAAGACCGTCGCCGGTAAGAAGAAGCCCGGTAAGAAGTAGTCCACAGCCGCGGACCGAAGATCTCAGGAGTAATGGCAAACAATGCCTCCTAAGAGCCGTCAGGGTGCCCCGAAGAAGGTGCGCCGCAAGGAAAAGAAGAACGTCGCTCACGGGCACGCCCACATCAAGAGCACGTTCAACAACACGATCGTCTCGATCACCGACCCCAACGGGAACGTGATCTCCTGGGCCAGCGCCGGCCACGTGGGTTTCAAGGGCTCCCGTAAGTCCACCCCGTTCGCCGCTCAGATGGCCGCCGAGAACGCCGCCCGCCGCGCCATGGAGCACGGCATGCGGAAGGTCGACGTGTTCGTCAAGGGTCCCGGCTCCGGCCGTGAGACCGCGATCCGCTCCCTCCAGGCCACCGGCCTCGAGGTGGGTTCGATCCAGGACGTCACGCCGGTCCCGCACAACGGCTGCCGTCCGCCGAAGCGCCGCCGCGTCTGAATTTCCCCAGGAGATATTGAGAAATGGCTCGTTACACGGGCGCGGACTGCAAGCTCTGCCGTCGCGAGAAGACCAAGCTCTTCCTCAAGGGCAGCAAGTGCGAGTCCGCCAAGTGCCCCATCGAGATCCGTCCTTACCCGCCGGGTGAGCACGGCCGCGGACGCCCCAAGGAGTCCGAGTACCAGCTTCAGCTTCGCGAGAAGCAGAAGACCCGTCGTATCTACGGCGTCCTCGAGAAGCAGTTCCGCAACTACTACGAGGAGGCCGCGGGCAAGAGCGGCAAGTCGGGTGAGGTGCTGCTCCAGATCCTGGAGAGCCGTCTCGACAACGTCGTCTACCGCGCCGGCTTCGCCCAGTCGCGTGACGCCGCCCGCCAGCAGGTGCGCCACGGCCACATTCTGGTGAACGGCAAGAAGGTCGACATCCCGTCGTACCGCGTTCGCGAGCACGACATCATCGAGGTCCGCGAGACCAAGCGCAACCTGCTGCCCTACGAGGTCGCTCGGGCGACCGCGGGCGAGCGCACGGTTCCCGCGTGGCTCGGCGTCGTGCCGGAGAAGCTCCGCGTCCTGGTCCACCAGCTGCCGGTTCGCCAGCAGATCGACACCCAGGTCCAAGAGCAGCTCATCGTCGAGTACTACTCCAAGTAGTCACTGACGTCCTAGTTCGGGCACGGAAGACCGCTATACGCGGTCTTCCGTGCCCGAACTAGACTGTTTATCGGAGTGGCGTCATATAGCGGGCGCCACACGACAAGGGGAGAACCCACACCATGCTGATCGCTCAGCGCCCGACTCTCCTCGAAGAGTCGATCGACGAGACCCGGTCCCGGTTCGTCATCGAGCCGCTGGAGCCGGGCTTCGGCTACACCATCGGCAACTCGCTGCGCCGCACGCTGCTGTCGTCCATCCCGGGCGCGGCCGTGACGAGCATCCGCATCGAGGGCGTGCTGCACGAGTTCTCGACCGTTCCCGGGGTCAAGGAAGACGTCACCGACATCATCCTGAACCTCAAGGAGCTGGTCGTCTCCTCCGAGCACGACGAGCCGGTCGTGATGTACCTGCGCAAGCAGGGCCCGGGTGAGGTCACCGCCGCCGACATCGCGCCTCCGGCCGGTGTCGAGGTGCACAACCCCGAGCTGCGCATCGCCACGCTCAACGGCAAGGCGAAGCTGGAGATGGAGCTGACCGTCGAGCGCGGTCGCGGCTACGTCTCCGCCGCCCAGAACAAGCAGCCGGGCCAGGAGATCGGGCGCATCCCGATCGACTCGATCTACTCCCCGGTGCTCAAGGTCACCTACAAGGTCGAGGCGACCCGAGTCGAGCAGCGCACCGACTTCGACCGTCTCATCCTCGACGTCGAGACCAAGCCCGCCATGAAGCCTCGCGACGCGGTGGCCTCGGCCGGCAAGACCCTCGTCGAGCTCTTCGGCCTGGCCCGTGAGCTCAACGTCGAGGCCGAGGGCATCGACATCGGCCCGTCGCCGACCGACGCCGCCCTGGCCGCCGACCTGGCGCTGCCGATCGAGGAGCTGAACCTGACCGTTCGCTCCTACAACTGCCTCAAGCGCGAGGGCATCCACACCGTGGGTGAGCTCGTCGCCCGCAGTGAGCAGGACCTTCTCGACATAAGGAACTTCGGGGCCAAGTCGATCGAAGAGGTCAAGCAGAAGCTGCACGAGATGTCGCTGGCGCTCAAGGACTCCCCGCCCGGGTTCGACCCGAGCGCGGTGGCCGGCGGCGGCTACGACGACGACGACAGCGCGTACGTCGAGACCGAGCAGTACTGAGCCTCGTGCGGAGACCCGTCTCCGCACGTGCCCCGCACGCGCCGAGTGGCCCAGCCGCTCGGCGCGTGACGAACGTAACGGCCCAGTCGTGGTGACTGCGGCCGGCCCGACTCCGGTACCTGGTACGGCCGGGGCGGGTTAACCCAAGAGGAGAAAGCAATGCCCAAGCCCACCAAGGGTGCACGTCTTGGCGGCAGCCCGGCGCACGAGCGGCTGATCCTGGCGAACCTCGCCACGGACCTGTTCCGCCACGGCAAGATCCGTACGACGGTTGCCAAGGCCAAGCGCCTTCGCCCGCTGGCGGAGCGCCTGATCACCAAGGCGAAGAAGGGCGACATCCACAACCGTCGCCAGGTCCTGACCGTGGTCAAGGACAAGGGCGTGGTTCACCACCTGTTCACCGAGATCGCGGTGACGTTCGCCGAGCGTCCGGGTGGTTACACCCGGATCACCAAGGTCGGCGCGCGTAAGGGCGACAACGCTCCGATGGCCGTCATCGAGCTGGTGTCCGAGCCGCTGAACGGTGTCACCACCCGCCGTACCGAGGCTCCGGCCGCCGCTGCCGCTCCGGCTCCGGCCGCCGAGGAGACCGAGGCCGCCGAGACCGAGGCGCCCGAGGCCCCCGAGGCCGCCGCCGAGGAGACCCCGGCTGCCGCCGAGGAGGCTCCGGCCGCCGAGGCCGAGGCGAAGAAGGACGAGGCCTGATCTCTCAGGCTGGTTGAATCGGGCCCGGACCCCCTTCGCGGGGGTCCGGGCCCTTTTCCGTGAACGCGAAAGGGACGATCGTGCTACGGCTCCGCCTGGATCTGGCATACGACGGGACCGACTTCTCCGGATGGGCGAGGCAGCCCGGTCGCCGTACGGTCCAGGGTGAGATCGAGCTGGCGCTCACCAGGATCCTGCGCCTCGGCGAGCCCGCCGCGCTGACCGTGGCCGGGCGGACGGACGCGGGCGTGCACGCGCGCGGCCAGGTGGCGCACGTGGACGTGCCGGCCGCGTCGTTGGCCGAGCTCGACGGCAACCGCGGGCCGCTGGAACTCGATGAGCGGCTCTCTGCGCTCGTCCGGCGGCTGGGTGGAATTCTGCCGCTGGATGTACGCGTTCATCGGGTCTCGGTGGCTCCTGAGGGCTTTGACGCCCGTTTCTCCGCGATGTTCCGGCGGTACGCGTACCGGGTGTGCGACACGGCGGGCGGGGCCGATCCGCTGCGGCGGCACGAGGTGGTCTGGCACAGCCGTCCGCTGGACCTCGACGCCATGAACGAGGCGGCCCGGCGGCTGGTGGGCGAGCACGACTTCGCGGCGTTCTGCAAGAAGCGCGAGGGCGCCACGACGATCAGGGAACTGCAGCGCCTGGAGTGGACGCGCGAGGCGGACGGCGTGCTGGTCGCCGCCGTCGTGGCCGACGCGTTCTGCCACTCGATGGTCCGGGCGCTGGTGGGCTCACTGCTGGCCGCGGGCGACGGGCGGCGGCCGGTGGAGTGGCCCGGCCAGGTGCTGACGCGGGCCGTACGGGACTCCGGGGTGCACGTCGCGCCCGCGCACGGGCTGTGCCTGGAGGAGGTGGGCTACCCGGCGGCCGACGAACTCGCCGCCCGGGCCGCCGCCACCCGCCGGGTCCGCACGCTCTCAGCCCTTGGTGACGCGGCGCTCCAGGACGAGTGAGGTCTGGTCCCGGAACGCCCCGCTGACCTTGGCCAGCGTCTTGTCGCCGGCGTCCGGGGTGTGGCCGTCGGCGTGGGTGGCGTAGCTGAAGACGATGTACCTGCCCCACACCAGACCGGCCGCGTAGCCGCCGGCGATGGACACCCGCTCGCCGCCGCTTCCCTTAGCGCCGGGCAGCGCGCGGAACCAGACGTTGCGCGGAAGGTTCTTGGCCAGGTCGGTCTGGACGGCGTCCTCCTTGGTCGGCAGCACCGCGATGCCGGTGGTCACGGCGTAGCGGCGCTTGCTGTCGACGAAGGTGGCCCGGATGATCCGGCTGCACTTGCGCTCGCGCAGCGCGTCGGCGAACGCGCCGGTCGCCGCCTTGTCGCAGCTCGTCTCGGTGTCGGTCTTGACCCTGGTGAACGTCGTGCCGGCGGCGGAGACCTTCTTCTTCGGGAACGCCTCCGTCACGGACATCTTCTTCGGGTCGGTCTCCTCCGAATTGAGCATGGACGCGCCCGGGACGTCGGCGGGCGGGCTGGTGGTCAGCTCCGTCGTGGGCAGCAGCGTGGGCGGGGCGGGGGTGGCGCCCGCGGTCGTGGCGGCCGGCGGGGCGGTGCTCAGCGCGCGGTAGGCGAAGAAGCCGCCGGTCGCGACGCCTGCCAGGGCCAGGGCGCCGAGGGTCACGAGCAGGGCGCGCTTGCTCTTGCCGCGGGCCGGAGGCGGTGGCGGTGGGATCTGGAACGGGGGCTGCCTGAACGCGCCGGGCGGGAAGGCGGGCGTGCCTTGGGGCGGGGTGGGGAGGTCGATGGCGGTGCCGGGCCTCTTCGTCCACAGGTTCTGGTTGAAGGGCAGGTCGGGGAGTCTCTCCTGGGTGGGGGACGGGTCCGGGCGCAGCTCCGGTGAACGCCGGGGTTCGTCCTGCTCCGCTGGGTGGGCGGTCTGTGCAGGCGTGTCGGGAGCGTGGCCGGTTGCGCGTTGCGTCGCCGCGTCGGGCCTTTCGTCCGGGTGCCTGTCCTCCGGGCGCTTCTCCTCGGCGGGGGGCACCGGGGGCCAGACGGGTACGTCGCCCGGCTCCGGGGGGCGACCCGTCGGGTTGGTGGGGTGGGGCTCGACGTGGTGGGCCGTCCGCATCGGGCCGGTGGGCTGCTCGCGGGGGTCGGACGCGCGCATGCCCTGGGGCGGGGTGTCCAGGGCTGCCGGGTCGTGCTCGTCGTGCGGAGCGGCCGGGGTGGCGTGCTGCTGGACGGTGGCGGCGGCGTCGCGCTTGGCGGCCTCGGGGTCGAAGTAGTGGGCCGCCTTGGGGATGCCGCCCGGGCGGGTGGCATCGGGGTCGTACGAACCGGCCTCGGGGGTGGGTGAACCGGCCTCGGGATCGTACGAGCCGGCCTCGGGGGTGAAACGTCCGGCGTCGGGGCCGGAGTGTCCGGGCTCGGTGCCGAACCGTACGGCGTCAGGGGCGTCGTGTGGTGCGGTGTCCGGGGTGTCGCGGGCGTCGGCGGGGTACGGCGGGCGGCCGGGGGCGTACGGTGCGGCGTCCTGGTCGTACGGCGTTGCGGGGTCGTGGGGGAACGCCGGTGCGGTGGCGTTCGGGTCGGTGGGCACGCCGGTGGCGGAGGTGGCGGCCGCGGCGGACGACGGGGGGACCGGCGGCGCTGTGGGGCGGCCGGTCGATGGGCCGGTCGGCTCCGTGGGGCGGCCGGTCGATGGGCCGGTCGGGGTGTCGGTCGGCGGGGTGGGGAACTGCGTGGGCTGATTGCCGGCCGCCGCCGGGGGCCCAGGGTGACCGGCCTGGGGGGTGGGGAATCGGGCGGTGGGGTCGCCGAGGGACGGCTCGTCGGTGTCCGGCTCGGCCACGAGTTCGCCCGTGGCGGCGGGCCATGGAGGCATGGTGTGCGGGTCGGCGACCGGGGCGGGCCACACCTGAAGGCCCGCGGCGGCGGCTGTGAACGCCGGCGGCGGCTCCCACGGCGGCGCGCCCGGCACGACCGGCTCCGGCTGCTCCCTCTGCGGCGCGCCCGGCACGACCGGCTCCGGCTGCTCCCACTGCGGAGTGCCCGGCGCGGCCGACTGGCCCGGCCAGGCGGGAGGGTCTTCCTCCGGGGTGGCGGCCCACTGGCCGGGGTCAGGGGTCCAGGAGACGTCGTCCTCCGGTTGCGGACCCCGGGCAGGGTTGTTGCCGGGGCGCGGGCCCTGGCCGGCGTCGTCCTGGGGGTGCGGGCCCCAGGTGGCTTCGGTGGCGTTTCTAGGGGTCCAGGCGGGTGTGTCGGCGGCGCCTGCGCTCGGCCCGGTCTCGCTGGACGGCTTCGGGCCCCATCCGGCTTCGGTGGGGGTGCCGAGGGGGCGTCCGGGGCCGGGGACGGCTCTGGGCGGCGAGGCGGCTTGGTCGGGAGCTTGGGGCGCCCAGGCGGGCCGGGCGGACGAGCGGGACGACTCGCCCGCAGCGTCGGAAACCTGGGGGGCCCAGGCGGGCCTCGTCGGGGCGTCAACAGCCCACTCGGGGGCATCGGCAACCCCTGCGGGGTCGGAAGCCGAGACGGGCGTTCCGGGCATCCGGGACGCGGACGCAGGCGATCCCCAGCTGCCGGGGGCAGAGGTGGGGGCTCCGGGCGCTCCAGGGGCTCCCGGGACCGAAGTGCCGGGGATGCCGGATCCGGCGGCCGGGGGGCCTGAGGGCGCGGCCGGGGTGGGGGGAGCACCCGTGGGGGTGGGGGAAGCGGCTGCGGGGGTGTTCGGCGTGCCGGTCGGCCAAGGGCCGGTGTTTCTGCGGGGGGACCGAGGGGCGGCGACGGTGTCTTCGTCGACTCCCGGGCCCTGCGGAGCGCCGCCCGCCTCGGGAGGCGCGAAGGGGGCGCCGGCGGCGGGGACAGGTGCTCCGTAAGGGGCGTGAGGCCCAGGGACGTTGAAGGAGCCGGAGGCTTCGGAGGGGCCGCCCGCTCGGGGGCCGGAGGTCTCGGGAAAGGCGCCGGCCCCGGAGGAGCTCGGGGGTGCGGGAGCGGTGGTGTCGGGGGCGTCGTCGGCGAACCAGTCGTAGGGGGCCGAGTCGTCGCCGGCCACCTCCCACGGCTGTACGCCGGTGGACGCCTCCGCGGGCTCCGGTGGAGTGCCACCTGGAACCCGCGCCTCGTCGCCGGTCGGTTCACCTGACGGAGAGAACGCCGACGGGACGCCGCTGCCGATGCGGCCGAAACTCGGCGGTGGCATCGGCGATGCGGTCGTACGGTCGGCTTCCCTGCGATCGTGCTCGGACCCGGGTTCCTGGCCACGCATAGGGCGAGCCTAGCGAGAGTAGCGAGATCGTTATGTCGGTATGGGGGTTCCCCGCGGGATCCGCCGTCCCCTTTGGGGGGTTATCGGGCAGGATGCCGGTTCAGCTGAGGGCGCTTCCCGTCATCGAACGGTTGTCCAGAGCCTTGAAGACGGTCGCGTCGCTGAGGTCCTTGATGGCTTCGAGGATGCGCTTCGATTCCTTCTTGTCCGGCTTGCTGCCGTCCTTGTTCTGGAACCACACCATGATCGCGTAGTGGCCGTGGGTCGAGATCTTGGCGCCGCCGCTGCCCGAGCCGAGCATCTTGGTGACGCTGTCCTTGCCGGCCAGCGGCTTGACGTAGTTGCTCGCGTCGCCGACCTTGGCCACCTTGCTGGCGGTGCCGCTCGTCTTGAGGTTGGCCACGCCGATCGTGCCGATCACCTTGCCGGACTTGTCGCGGAAGCTGGCCCGGAGGAGCTGGGTGCACTTGCCCGACTTGAGCGCCTTCTGGAGCTTGTCGCCCAGGGCGCCGTCGGTGCACTTCTTGTCCTTGCTGGTGACCGTCATCTCGTACGAGCGCCCCGAGACGTTGATCTTCTTGGTCGAGCCGAAGATCTCCTTGACCGTGATCGGGTCGGGGTCGGTCTTGCGCTCGGCCGCGAAGCCGTACTTGCCGGGCGGGGCCGAGGGGAGCGGCGCGGAGGTCCTGGTGGGGGCGCCGGCGGCGGCGGTGCTGGGACCGTCGGCGTTCCACATCAGCGCCAGGCCGCCGCCGAGCAGGCCCAGCAGCAGGACGCCGCCGATCGCGAACCACAGCGGGGCGCGCGAGCGCCGGCCCTCGTCGTAGGGGCTCCAGCCGACCCGGCTCTGCTGCGGCTGCGGCGACTGCTCGGACTGCCCCGCCTGCCCTGACTGTCCCGGCTGTCCCGACTGCGTCGACTGCTCGGACTGCGACGAATACGGCGGCTGGCCGAACGATCCCGACTGGCCGGACGACCCCGACTGGCCGAACGATCCGGACTGACCGAACGGCCCCGGCTGGCCGGGCTGCTCGGGCGGCAGGAACTGGCCGGTGCGGCCGGACTGCGGCGGCTGCGAAGGCCCGGGGAAAGGGGACTGCGAGGACGGCGGCGGCGGGAACGGAGACTGCTGAGTGGTCTCGCTCTCGGCGGCGCGCTCCCTGCGCGAACGGCGGGGACCGCTGTCCGTGCCACGTTCCTCATTGCCGTTGGAAACCATGCGGAGACATTACCGTGATGTTCGTCATTGAGTTCCGAAGTCCTGGGTCCACCATGGGCCGTCCGGTCCGGCGGCGACGCCGACGCCGATGGCCTTGAGGGTGCAGTCCAGGATGTTCCTGCGGTGGTCGCGGCTGTCCAGCCAGCCGCGTACGGCCTGCTCGGGCGTGCTGTAGCCGTTGCCGATGTTCTCGGCGGCGCCCCAGTGGTAGCCGGCGCGGTCCATGCGGTCCCAGGGTGAGGCGCCGTCGGGGGAGTTGTGGGCGAGCTGCCCGGTGCGCGCCATCTCCAGCGAGTGCTCGCGCGCCGAGCGTCCCAGCCTGCCGTCCACCCGCAGCGGCCCGCAGCCGTGCTCGGCGCGGGCGGCGTTGGTGAGCGTGACGACCCGGGCGGCCATGCCGGGGATCACCTTGGCCTGGTCGCCGCCGCCGGTGAACACCTGGGTGGGGTCGTCGTCGGCGTCGAAGCCGGCGATCTGCCCCTCGGGGGTCCTGGCTGGCCTGGGGGTGGACCTGCCGCGCGGCGTCCTGACCGTGCTGGCCTGGCGCGGGATGCGGTCCAGCTCGGGCTGGGCCTTCTGGCCGGCGGTGGGGGCGGGACGCGCGGTGGCCGCGGCCGGCGGGGCGGTCTCGTTGAGGTAGATGTGGGCGGTGGGCTCGACGTCGTCGGACAGCCGGCCGAGCAGCACCCCGGTGAACAGCGCGGCCATCAGGCAGGCCAGCACGCCCAGGCTGTTCCGGCGCCGCGCGCCCCGCTGGGTTTGCCGGGTGTGAGAGTTCCGCCACATACCGCAGCTAACGATAGAGATGTCGGGTACTGCGAAAGAAGGGATCCCAGGGAAACGAAATGGAACCGTTCTGCTGTCAGGTAGACTCGTGCAGGGTTACCGGTCTTTTGACCTGCGCGCCTGTAGGCGGGTAACCTAATCGTTCGTTGTGTGCATAGGTCCAGCGTGACCGATGCGCGGCGCGTCCGGCGTCATCTCCCATCGTCAAGCCCATCGGGCTCGGGAGACGGAAGGTCCGGGCTGCCGTGTGCCCGCACCGACCGACCCATGTAGCTGTCGCATCCGACAGCGCCGAAGACGCGAGCAAAAGAAGGCTACGACCGTGCGCACGTACTCACCGAAGCCCGCCGACGTCCAGCGTCAGTGGTACGTCATCGACGCGACCGATGTCGTGCTGGGCCGGCTGGCCAGCCACGTCGCGAACCTGCTCCGCGGCAAGCACAAGCCGATCTTCGCCAACCACGTCGACACCGGTGACTTCGTCATCGTCATCAACGCCGACAAGATTGCGCTGAGCGGTAACAAGCGTGAGCAGAAGAAGGCGTACCGTCACTCGGGCTACCCGGGCGGTCTGCGTTCCGTCACCTATGGCGAGCTCATGGACAAGCGGCCGGAGAAGGCCGTCGAGAAGGCCGTCAAGGGCATGCTGCCGAAGAACTCCCTCGGCCGGAAGATGGCCAAGAAGCTGAAGGTCTACGCGGGTTCCGACCACCCGCACCAGGCTCAGCAGCCGGTGCAGTTCCAGATCACCCAGATCGCCCAGTAGTAGTTCGAAAGAGTTAGAGGAGAACCGTGGCTGAGCCCACCGGTGTCGAGACGGTCGTCGAGACCGAGCTGGAGGAATTCTCCGGCGAGGACTTCCCGTCCGAGTACACCACCGAGTCCGCTGCCAGCGCTGACGCGCCCGTGCGCAAGCCCGTCACCACGGGTAACTCGTACGGCACCGGTCGCCGCAAGGAGGCGATCGCCCGCGTGCGCATCGTCCCCGGCACCGGCAAGTGGACGATCAACGGTCGTTCGCTGGACGTCTACTTCCCGAACAAGGTCCACCAGCAGATCGTCAACGAGCCCTTCGTGGTGCTCGGCGCCGAAGAGGCGTTCGACGTCATCGCGCGCATCGACGGCGGCGGCGTCACCGGCCAGGCCGGCGCGCTGCGCATGGGCCTGTCCCGCGCCCTGGCGATCCTGGACGTCGACGTCAACCGCCCGCCGCTGAAGAAGGCCGGCTTCCTCACCCGTGACGCCCGCGCCACGGAGCGGAAGAAGTACGGCCTCAAGAAGGCCCGCAAGGCTCCGCAGTACAGCAAGCGCTAAATTGGCGCGCCTTTTCGGCACCGACGGGGTCCGTGGGGTCGCTGGTCGCGACCTCACGGCCGAGCTCGCCATGGACCTGTCCGTGGCGGCCGCCCATGTACTCGGTGATGCGGGCGCGTTCGCGGCCACGGGACGTCGTCCCGTGGCCGTCGTGGGCCGGGACCCGCGAGCCTCCGGGGAGTTCCTGGAGGCCGCAGTGGTCGCCGGCCTCGCGGCGTCCGGAGTGGATGTGCTGCGCCTCGGCGTGCTGCCCACCCCGGCCGTCGCCCATCTCACCGCCGCGCTCGGCGCCGACCTCGGCGTCATGCTGTCCGCCTCGCACAACGCGGCGCCGGACAACGGCATCAAGTTCCTGGCCAGGGGCGGCTTCAAGCTGTCCGACGCGGTCGAGGACGAGATCGAGCGCCGGCTCGGTGAGAGCTGGTCCTTCCCCGTCGGTTCGGGGGTCGGCCGCGTGCGCGACGCGTACGGCGAGGCCGACCGCTACATCTCGCACGTCCTGACCACGATGACCGCCGCGCTCGACGGCCTGCACGTCGTGGTCGACTGCGCGCACGGCGCCGCCCACATGGTCGCGCCCGAGGCGCTGGTGCGGGCGGGCGCCCGGGTCGAGGCCATCGGCGCCAGACCCGACGGGCTCAACATCAACGCCGGGCACGGCTCCACCCACCTGGACAAGCTCCAGCAGGTGGTCGTGTCCAGGGGCGCCGATCTCGGCGTGGCCTACGACGGCGACGCCGACCGCTGCCTGGCGGTCGACCACACCGGCACGGTCGTCGACGGCGACCAGATCATGGCGGTGCTCGCCGCCGCCATGCACGGCGACGGCCTGCTGTCCAAGGACACCGTGGTCGCGACCGTCATGTCCAACCTGGGCTTCAAGCTGGCGATGCGCGAGGCCGGCATCACCGTGATCGAGACCGCGGTCGGCGACCGTTACGTCCTCGAACGCATGAAGTCCGACGGGTTCAACCTGGGCGGCGAGCAGTCCGGCCACGTCATCATGCTCGACCACGCCACCACGGGCGACGGCCTGCTCACCTCGCTGCACCTGCTGGGCGTGGTGGCCAAGTCGGGCGTCCCGCTGAAGGAGCTGGCCTCGGTGATGACCCCGCTGCCGCAGATCCTGATCAACGTCAAGGACGTCGACAAGGGCAAGGCGTCGGTGCCCGAGCTCATCGCCGCCGTGGCCGAGGCCGAGGCGGAGCTGGGGGAGACCGGCCGGGTGCTGATCCGGCCGAGCGGCACCGAGCCCATGATCCGGGTGATGGTGGAGGCCGCCTCCGAGGAGCACGCCAACCAGGTGGCCGGCCGCCTGGCCGACGTGGTCCGTACGGCCTGCGCCTCCTGACGCGCCTGGGCGGGTACGGCCTCGTGCCGTACCCGCCGGGCCGTTACTCGTCGCCGGTGAGGGCGAACACGCGCAGCCTGCGGCCGGCCCAGAAGACCGCGCCCACGGTCACGACGACCAGCGCCGGCACGGCGAAGCCGATCGCGACCTTCGACTCCAGGAACGGCGAGTCGGAGATCTGGTCGGCGATGGACGCGGCCCACGCCTGGATCGAGTACCTGCCCGCCGCCGGGATGAGGTTGACCACGGTGACCTCCCAGACGAGGGCGTAGATGACGCCGATCGTGACCGCGTGCTTGGTCACGACCCCGAGGACCAGGAAGAGCGCGGCGTAGGCGATGCCGGCGACCAGGGCGCCGAGGGCGAAGCCGGCCGCGATGCCGTCCTCGCCGCCCACCAGGATCCAGGCCGCCACGTACGTCGGCAGGGCCCCGAACACGGCCATGAGCGAGGCCGCCACCCCGAACTTGGTCAGGGCGATCACGGGCCTGGAGATGGGCTTGGACATCAGGTGGATGACGGTGCCGTCGTCGATCTCCGGCGCGATGACGCCCGTGCCCGCGATGACCCCCAGCAGGGGCAGCATGGCCTGGACGGCGAACTTCTGCATCAGGTCCACGGCCAGTTTCTGGTCGGCGCCGGTCGCCACGCGCAGCAGCACGGCCAGGGCGATCAGCGCCAGCGGGAGCAGCAGGAGCAGGATGATGCGGCGACGCCCGAGCAGTGAGCGGTACGTGATGCCCGCGACCACGGTGTTCATTCAGGTGCTCCTGTTGATCAGGTAGGCGAAGACGCTCTCCAGGTCCTCGTCGGCGGGGGAGACCTGGTGCAGGCGCACACCCTCGTCGCGGGCGACGCGCGGGAGCAGCCAGGCGAAGCGCCGCAACTCCGTCGCCTGGACCTCCAGGCCGTCGGGGCGCAGCGTGATGCCGCCGGCCGACTCGTCGCGGATCAGGGCCGCGGCGAGCTTCCTGTCGTCGCTGGAACGGATGACGAACAGGTGGGGCCTGTCGGTCATCAGGCGCCTGATCTCGCGGAAGTTGCCCGAGGCCGCGTGCCGGCCGGACACCAGGACCTCGATGTGCTGGGCGACCCGCTCGACCTCCTCCAGGATGTGCGAGCTGAACAGGATCGTCTTGCCCGCGGTGCCCATGGCGCGGATGAGGTCCATCAGGTGGAGGCGCTGGCGCGGGTCCATGCCGTTGAACGGCTCGTCGAGCAGCAGCACGGCCGGGTCGTGGACGAGGGCGGCGGCCACCTTGACCCGCTGGCGCATGCCCTTGGAGTACGTCTCCACCCGGCGGTCCTTCGGCTCCTCCATCTCGACCGTGGCCAGGGCCTTGCGGGCGGCCTCGACGGGGTCGGGGAGGCCGTGCAGGCGGGCGGCGGACAGGACGAACTGCCAGCCGGTGAGGAAGCCGTACACGCCCTCGCGTTCCGGGACCAGGCCGATATTTCGATAGATATGGTGGTTTTTCCAGACCTGGGTGCCGTCCAGTGTGACCGAGCCGCCGGACGGCGCCAGGAACCCGGCCATCATGTGCAGCAACGTCGACTTGCCCGCGCCGTTGGGGCCGAGCAGGCCGGTGACGCCGGGGCCGATCGTCATGGTCACGTCGTTGACCGCCACCACGTTGCCGTACCAGCGGGACACCTGGGAGAGCTCGATCTTCATCGCGAGGCCGCCTTCCTGTAGCGCAGCGCGAGAGCGGCCAGGCCGACGCCGATCAGCACCACGAGGATCGCCGCCGAGGCGGGACCGTTCGGGTACGGGCCGTCGGCGTGGGACGGAGTGCCGAACAGCCACGACTGCACGGAGTCGACCAGCCAGAACGGGTTCATCAACCAGGCCCAGGGAGCCGACGACTCGTTCCCGGTGCTGAGCATCGTGCCGTAGAGCAGCGGCACCGACGCCGAGGACAGCAGGTAGACCGTCATCACCGAGGCCACCCCGAGCCCGCGCCGCGGCGTGAACGAGGCGAGGGCCAGGCCGAACGCCGACAGCAGCAGCGCCAGCACCAGCGCCATGAGCAGCGCGCCGACGTACTCGCCGGTGGCGGGCGGCCCCGGCATGTCCACGACCAGCTCGCCGATCCACAGCAGCGTCAGCGGCCCGGCGACCAGCAGGAACAACGCGGCGGTCATCGCGATCACCTTGGCCGCCACGTACTGGAAGACCGAGATCGGCCGCGACAGGTACAGGGGCAGCACGCGGTGGCGCAGGTCGGGGGCGACGACCGTGGGGGCCTGGGAGGCCAGGAAGATGGCCACCACGGCCTGCATGAGCACCGCGAACCCGCTGTAGGGGATGCCGCGCTGCTTGGCCAGCGCCATGAGCGCGATCGACACCACCATCGGCAGCAGCATGATGACGACCAGCGCGAACGGCACGATCTTGCTGCGCGCCGGACGGCCGAGGCCGAAGATGCCGCGCAGGCTGTGGACGGTGAGCGCGCGGGTGGCGTACGCGCCGCCCATGCGGGGGCCGTCGTAGTGCCGGTAGCCGATGTCGTAGATCTCAGACATTGGCCGCCTCCTCCCTGAAGACGTCCTCGATGCGGTGGCGTCCCTGTTCGAGGCGGATCAGGCACAGGTCGAGGTCGACGGCGGCGTCGCGGACGGCGTCGTAGGTCTCGGGCCCGAGCACCTTGACCACCAGCAGGCGGCCCTGCTGGGAGACGGTCTGGCCGGTCTCGGTCAGGCGCCGGGCCAGGGGCTCCAGGCCGTCCTCGACCTCGACCGTGATCGTCTGGGTGGCCTGGGTGAACTCCGAGATCGCCGACGAGCGCAGCAGCCGGCCGCCGTCGATGACGATCACGTGGTCGCAGACGCGTTCCAGCTCGCCCAGCAGGTGGGAGGTGACCAGCACGCTGATGCCGAACTCGGTGCCGATGCGCCTGATCAGCGTCAGCATCTCGTCGCGGCCGCGCGGGTCGAGCCCGTTGGTGGGCTCGTCGAGGAAGACGAGCTTGGGGTCGTGCACGAGAGCCTGGGCCAGCTTGACCCGCTGCTTCATGCCGGTGGAGTAGCCGCCGATCGGGCGGTAGCGCTCTTCGGCCAGGCCCACGTGGCGCAGCACGTCGGCGGCGCGTTCGCGGGCGGCCGTGCGCGGCAGCCCGGAGATCCTGGCGAGGTGGACGACCAGCTCGGTCGCGGAGACGTCGGGAGGGAGGCATTCGTGCTCGGGCATGTAGCCGACGAGCCGGCGGATCTCGGCGCCCTGCGCGGTGACGTCGAGGTCGAGCACCCGCGCGGCGCCCTGGCTGGGCGGCAGCAGGCCGAGCAGCATCTTGATCAGTGTCGACTTGCCCGCGCCGTTCGCCCCCACCAGCCCGGTGACGCCGGATCCCACGGTCACCGTGAGCCCGTCGACCGCGGTGACGGTGGGGAAACGTTTGGTCAGCCCCTCGGTGGCGAGGATGTGCATGTGGCGGACCCTACCCGTCGCGGGGTGGGCCTGGCCTCGTTCACACGGATGAACGCTGTCCTACTTGAGGCCAGAATTTCCGCTGGACCAACAGCGTGGCGGTGCCCGAGATGACCATGCCGAGGATGTTCACCGCGAGCTGCGAGACCGACCCCGCGACCTCCGCCCAGTCGCCGAGCCCCAGCGCGACGGCGAGGTAGCCGGCCGCCGGGACGGTGGTGACCGAGA
Source organism: Nonomuraea sp. NPDC049637 (assembly GCF_040675235.1). Classification (NCBI taxonomy): domain Bacteria; kingdom Bacillati; phylum Actinomycetota; class Actinomycetes; order Streptosporangiales; family Streptosporangiaceae; genus Nonomuraea; species Nonomuraea sp. NPDC049637. The sequence goes on along the minus strand of NZ_JBFAOM010000012.1, from coordinate 195,866 downwards.
TGAACACGCCGATCAGGGCCGAGGACTTGCCCGCCGTCACCGACAGGACGCCCGCCGCCCCCGCCAGCAGCGCCACGATGAACGACCACTTGTCCGGCTTGACGATGAACTGCACCTCCGCGTTCACCTTCAAATTGCCGAGGTCGATCCAGCCCAGCCAGTTGGAGACCAGCGCGCAGGCGAAGGTGATGGCGATGGCGACGGTGAAGCCGATGACCAGCGTCCGCAGAGCGGTGGTGATCAGGCGTCCGCGCCGGCCCAGCAGGCCGAAGCAGATCGCGGCGATCGCGCCGAACTCCGGGCCGAGCACCATCGCGCCGACGATCAGGATGGGCGAGTTCTGCAGCACGCCGATGCCCGCGAGCTGCGTCGCGATGGCCAGGAAGGCCAGGTAGGCCCAGGTGATGCGGGACTCGCTGGAGACCTTGTGGGCCAGCTCCTCCCACACCACCGCGTCGTCGGGGTCGCCGGGCGCCTCCTCGACCGCCGCCGTGGCGGCCCTGGACAACGACAGGTCCACCTGTTCGATGGCGATCGAGCCGACGTCCTCCACCCACTTGAGCCTGCTGATCACCTCGTTGGCCGCCTCGCGGGCGGCGTCGCAGAGGACGACGTCGCCCGCCGGCTCGCGGGCCGCCCCGGGCAGCACAATGACGTTGGTGACGCCCGTGCACCCCTGCAACAGCGCGACGGCCTCGTCGGTGCGGTCGGCGGGGGTGATCAGTCGCAGATGCAGCACTCCGCCATTGTCGTCCATCGGACATTGACGTCGTGTTGACCGCCGTACGCGAGGCTGCCTCACATGACTCGCTTCAGATGCCACGATCACGGTGAGGACTGCTGGTTCGCCGACATCGACGACCAGGAGTGCGCGGGCCGGTTCGCCGCCTACGTCTTCGACGAGGTGTTCAGGTCCGGCGAAGCCGTACCCGCCTGACCGCGTGGTCGGCGCCCTTCTGCAGGACGAGGTCGGCGCGTCCCCTGGTGGGGGCGATGTTCTCGACCAGGTTGCGCTCGTTGATGTCGCGCCAGACGTTGACCGCGAAGTCCGTGGCCTGCTCGTAGGTGAGCTCGGCGATGTACTTGAAGTAGGACTTCGGGTCCTCGAAGGCCGTGCGGCGCAGCTTGTGGAACCGTTCGACGTACCAGGTGCGGATGTCCTCGACCTTGGCGTCCACGTAGATGGAGAAGTCGAAGTAGTCGTTGACGGCCAGGGACGTGGGCGGGGCCGGCTGGAGCACGTTCAGCCCCTCGATGATCAAGATGTCTGGATTTTTCACGACCTGGCGGGCGCCGGGGACGATGTCGTACTCCAGATGGCTGTAGACCGGCGCGTACACCTCGGGCGCGCCCGCCTTGACCTCCGCCACGAACCTGACCAGCGCGCGCCGGTCGTAGCTCTCCGGGAAGCCCTTGCGCTGCATGATGCCCTTGGCCTCCAGCACCGCGTTGGGGTAGAGGAAGCTGTCGGTGGTGATCAGCTCCACGTGCGGGTGCTCGGGCCAGCGGGCCAGCAGGGTGTGCAGCAGCCGTGCCGTGGTCGACTTGCCGACCGCGACGCTCCCGGCGATGCCCAGGATGTACGGCACGCGCGCCCCCGCGTCGCCGAGGAAGGCGCTCAGCACGCTGCTGCGCTGCCTGGACCCGGTGAAGTGCAGGTTGAGCAGCCGGGTCAGGGGGAGATAGATGTCGGTGACCTCGGTGAGGTCGATGGGGTCATCGACGCCGCGCAGGTCTTCCAGCTCGTCTGCGGTGAGAGTCAAGGGCGTGTTCTTGCGGAGCTCGCTCCACTGCTCCCTGCTCAGTTCCACGTAGCCGTTGTTCACCTAGGCAGCGTAGCGATGGGGGACAAATGCGATCATGGGCGGGTACGGCGCGGGGTCGTCCACAGCCTGTGGACAAAAACGTGGGATTACCAAAGCATGATTCCGGGAAGAAAGACCGGTCCCGACGATCCGGGCGTGCCGGAACCGGCGGGCGGCTACTGTTCCGGACGTAGCCTCCCGGGAGGTCTTGTGGATCGCCGTCGCTTCCTCGCCAACGCCCTGGCCGTGGCCGGGCCCTTCGCCGGGGTCGCCTGCGCCGGGGCCAGGGGCGGCGTGCGGCCCGCCGTCGGCTACGGGCCGCTGCGACCGGTCGCCGACCTGCGCGACGGCAAGGTGCGCCTGCACCTCCCCGACGGTTTCCGGTACCGCTCGTTCAGCGCCGCGGGCGAGCGGTTCACCGACGGCTCCACCGTCCCGGGCAGGCACGACGGCATGGCGGCCTTCAGCGGCCCCGAGGGCAGCACGATCCTCGTCCGCAACCACGAGGTCACCGGCCCGGTCGGCGCGTTCGGCGACAAGGACACCGCCTACGACCCGGCCGCCGGCGGCGGCACCTCGACCCTGCACGTCACCCGCCACGGCGAGGTGATCAGCAGCGGTCCCTCGCTCAACGGCACCATGACCAACTGCTCCGGCGGCCCCATGCCGTGGCGGGCCTGGGTGAGCTGCGAGGAGACGGTCAACGGCCCCGACGTGGGCGACGACCCGTCCGGAAGCGACAACAGCAAGCTCAAGCGCAGGCACGGCTACCTGTTCGAGGTGCCGGTCGACGGGGTCGCGAGCGCGCGGCCGATCAGGTCGGCCGGCCGCTTCCCGCACGAGTCGGCCGCCTTCGACCCCGCCACCGGAGCCGTCTACCTCACCGAGGACAACTTCTCCTTCCCCTCCGGCTTCTACCGCTACCTGCCGCCCAAGCACCCGATGCGGGAGGGGCGGCTGCTCGACGGCGGCCGGCTGCAGATGCTCGCCGTCGTCGGCGCCGACCGCGCCGACCTGTCGCGCGGGCAGCGGGCGGGAGCCTCCTACGCCACGCGCTGGGTGCACATCGACGAGCCCGACCCCCGCTTCACCGGCAGGCCGCCCTACGAGGAGGCCGTCCAGGCGGTGGGCCGGCAGGGGCGCGCGGGCGGCGCGGCGATCTTCGCCAGGCTGGAGGGCGCGGTCTTCCACCAGGGCGTGGTGTACTTCGTCTCCACCCAGGGCGGGGCCACCGCGCCGGGCGACCGGCCGCCTCCCGGGTTCGGCGACGGGCGGGGCCAGGTGTGGGCGTACGAGACGTGGAGCGGGCGGCTGCGGCTGGTCTACGAGTCGCCGCGCTCGTCGGCGCTCGACCTGCCCGACAACGTGACCGTCAGCCGGCGCGGCACGCTGGTGCTCTGCGAGGACGGCGACGGCGACAACTTCCTGCGCGGCCTCACCAGGACGGGCGAGATCTTCGACTTCTGCCGCCTCCAGCCGATCCCCGGCGATCCGGGCGCCGAGTTCGCCGGCTCGACGTTCGGGCCGGGCGGCCGGACGCTCTATGTCAACGTCCAGGCCGTCCAGGGGCGGTCGTTCGCCATCTGGGGGCCGTGGGAGCGCGGCCTGTTCTGAGTAGCCTGGGACGATGATCCTGGGTATCGGAGTGGACATCGTCGACATCGCCCGCTTCGAGGCGGCTCTCGAACGTACACCGCAGCTGCGCGAGCGGCTGTTCACCGACCTCGAACGGCCGCTGCCGGCGCACTCGCTGGCCGCCAGGTTCGCCGCCAAGGAGGCCGTGGCCAAGGCGCTCGGCGCGCCCAGGGGGCTCGGGCACCTGGAGGCCGAGGTGCGCTGCGACGAGCTGGGCAAGCCCGAGCTGCACGTGTCGGGCAAGGTCGCCGAGGTGGCCTACGGCCTCGGGGTCAAGCGCTGGCACCTGTCGCTCAGCCATGACGGGGGCGTCGCCGTGGCCTACGTGATCGCGGAGGGATAGTTTCGGATCATGCGCGCGCGGCGGCGCCGTCGCGTGGAGCGGCAGCTGGAGCGGAGCGACCGGAGCGGGGGAAGGCGGCATATGGCGACCGAGCAGCCGAACGGAGTGAGGCCATGAAGACCGCCTACACCGCCGACCAGATCCGGGACGCCGAGCGCACGCTGATGGCGCGCCTGCCCGCGGGCGCCCTCATGCAGCGGGCCGCCCACGGCCTCGCCGCCGTCTGCGCCGACCTGCTGGGCCGGGTCTACGGCGCCCGCGTCGTGCTGCTGGTCGGCAGCGGCGACAACGGCGGCGACGCCCTCTACGCCGGCGAGCGCCTGGCCCGCCGGGGAGCCAGGGTCGAGGCGGTCCTGGCCGGCGCCAGGACGCACGAGGGCGGCCTGCGCGCCTTCCTCGACGCGGGAGGCCGCGTGGCCGGCCCCTCAGCCGTCCAGGACGTCCACGACGCCGACCTGATCGTGGACGGGCTGGTCGGCATCGGGGCCACGGGGGCGCTGCGCGAGCCGTACGCCCGGCTGGCCGAGGAGGCGAACGCGGCCCACGGCACGATCGTCGCGGTCGACGTGCCGAGCGGCGTCGAGGCGAGCACCGGGCGGGTCGCGGGCGCGGCGGTGCGGGCGCGGGTGACGGTGACGATGGGGGCGTACAAGACGGGGCTGCTGGTCGATCCGGGCGCCGCGCACACGGGCCGGGTCGAGCTGGTGGACATCGGGCTCGGCCCCTTCCTGCCCGACCCCGACGTCGCGGCGCTGACCCGGGCGGACGTGGAGGACCTGCTGCCCAGGCCCGGCAACGAGTCCGACAAATACCGCAGGGGCGTGCTCGGGGTGGCCGCGGGCAGCGACCAGTACACCGGCGCGGCCGTGCTGGCCGTGGGCGGAGCGCTGCGGGCGGGCGCGGGCCTGGTCCGCTACGCGGGCACCCACGAGCCGGTCCAGCAGGTGCGCGCCCACTGGCCGGAAGCGGTGATCACGCCGCTCGACCGGCCGTCCGTCGAGGACGTGGGCCGCGTCCAGGCGTGGCTGCTCGGGCCGGGGCTCGGCACCGGCGACTGGGCGCACGAGCTGGCCGCCCGCGTGCTGGCCTCGGACGTCCCGGTGCTGATCGACGCCGACGGGCTCTCGCTGGTGGCCCGCGACCGGTCGTTGCTGCGCAGGCGGGCGCCCGTGCTGATCACGCCGCACGCGGGCGAGCTGTCGCGGCTGATCGGCGTGAGCCGCGACGACATCGAGGCCGCCCGGCTGGAGCACGCCCGCCGCGCCGCGGCCGAGCTGGGCGTGACCGTGCTGCTCAAGGGCTCGACCACGGTGGTGGCCGAGGAGGCCAGGCCGGTCCGCGTCAACGAGACCGGCACGTCGTGGCTGGCCACCGGGGGCACCGGCGACGTGTTGTCGGGCGTGGCGGGCGCGCTGCTGGCCCAGGGGCTGTGCTGTTACGACGCGGGCTCGGCCGGCGCGTACGTGCACGGGCTGGCCGGCCGGCTGGCCGCCCGCGGCGCCCCGCTCACCGCGGCCGGGGTGGCGGCGGCCGTCCCGGAGGCCATCCGGTCCGTCCACGGCGAACCTCGTCCCTGAGCGGTGCGAACCGCGCTCGACCACCCGTCTGAGCTGCCACACTGGAGAGATGTACTCCTCGATGGCCACCCCCGCCGAGGCGCGGGTCGACCTGTCCGCCATCCGGCACAACGTGGCCCTGCTCAAGGAGCGGGCGGGCGGCGCCGAGTTGATGGGGGCCGTCAAGGCCGACGCCTACGGCCACGGGCTGGTCCCCTCGGCCAGGGCCGTCCTCGAGGGCGGCGCGTCCAGGCTGGGCACGGCCTTCGTCGCCGAGGCGCTGGCGCTGCGCGAGGGCGGCGTCACCGCGCCCGTCCTGGCCTGGCTGATCACCCCCGGCGAGCCTCTCGACCGGGCCGTGGCCCAGGACATCGAGCTGTCGGCCGCCCACGAGGGCCTGCTCGACGAGATCGCGGCCGCCGCCCGCCGCGTGGGCCGTCCGGCCAAGCTGCACCTGGAGGCCGACACCGGCATGAGCAGGGGCGGCGCGCCGCTGGCCGCCTGGCCGGGCCTGCTGAGCAGGGCGCTCGAGCTGCGGGCGGAGGGCGTCGTCGAGATCGTCGGCCTGTGGTCCCACTTCGCCTGCGCCGACCTGCCCGGCCATCCGTCGGTCGATCAGCAGCTGGAGGCGTTCGAGAGCGCGCTGAAGCAGGCCGAGCAGGCGGGCGCCGCCGGGTCGTCGGTGATCAGGCACCTGGCCAACTCGGCCGCCGTGCTGACCCTGCCGGCCGCCCGCTTCGACCTGGTCAGGACGGGCATCGCCATGTACGGGCTGAGCCCCGTCCCCGAGCTGGGCGACTTCGGGCTGCGTCCGGCCATGACCCTGACGGCCAGGATCGCGCTCGTCAAGCGCGTCCCTCAGGAGTCGGGCGTCTCCTACGGTCACCTCTACGTCACCGACCACGAGACCACCCTCGGCCTCGTGCCGCTCGGCTACGCCGACGGCATACTCCGGCACGCGTCGGGAAGAGCCGAGGTGCTGGCGGGCGGGCGCCGCCGGAAAGTGGCGGGCCGGGTGTGCATGGACCAGTTCGTGATCGACGTCGGCGACGACCCCTTGTCGCCGGGCGACGAGGTGGTCCTGTTCGGTCCCGGCGACGGGGGCGAGCCGACTGCCCAGGAATGGGCGGATACCCTCGGCACGATCACGCATGAGATCGTGACCAGGATCGGTTCCCGGGTGCCGCGGGTCCACCAGCATGTGACGGCGGGCACTCCGGAGCGGCCATGAGCGGAGAAGGATCGGGGACATGACGACGACAACACGGCGGCGCAGGGTCGGAATCGCCGGCGCGATCGTCGGAGCGGCGTCGGCCGGTGTCGCGGCGGCGGCTCTGGCCAAGCGCTACGCGGTCGGCCGGATCAGGCTGCGGCCCGACGAGGAGGCCAGCGAGCCGTTCGGCGAGCTGCGCGGCAGGGAGCGCACGCTCGTCACCTCCGACGGGGTGGCGCTCCATGTCGAGATCGACGGCCCCGAGGACGCGCCGCTGACGATCGTGATGTGCCACGGCTACTGCCTCAACCTCGAATCGTGGCACTACCAGCGCAAGGAGCTGCGCGAGAACCACCGGCTGGTGTTGTGGGACATCCGCTCCCACGGCCGCTCGCAGCGCGGCACGGCCGACGACAGCACGATCGACCGGCTGGGCCAGGACCTCGCCGAGGTGATCGAGGAGTTCGTGCCCGGCCCGTGCGTGGTGGTCGGCCACTCGATGGGCGGCATGACGATCATGGCGCTCGCCGACAGCCACCCTGAGCTGTTCGGCGACAAGATCCGGGCGGTCGCCCTCATCGCGACCTCGGCGGGCAAACTGGCCGAGCTGACGCTGGGGCTGCCGGCGATGGTGTCCAAGGCCGTGCACAAGGTCGCGCCGTCCACCGTGTCGCTGCTGGGCAGGAAGGGCTCGCTGATCGACAAGACCCGGCACGCGGGCAGCGACATCGCGTTCCTGATCACCCGCTACATGGGCTTCGGCGACTCCGCGAACGTGAGCCCGACCGTGGTCGACTTCGCCGAGTCGATGATCAGGCAGACCCCCACCGAGGTGTTCGCCGCCTTCTACCCGGCCCTGATGAACCACGACAAGTTGTCCGCGCTGCACGTCCTCGACCCGGTCCCGACCGCCATCGTCTACGGCGAGCGCGACTGGCTGACCCCGCCCGACCACAGCAGGGCCATCGCGGCGGCGCTGCCCAAGGCGCAGGTCACCGAGATCCCCGACACCTCCCACCTGATCCAGCTGGAGCGCCCGGGGATCGTCAACGACGCGCTGCGCGACCTGATCAAGCGAGTGGAGTTGTAGTGCGACTGGCGACAGCGGAGGACATGCGGGCCTACGGCGCCCGCCTGGCGGCCCACCTGCGGCCCGGCGACCTGATCGTGCTGTCCGGCCCGCTCGGCGCGGGCAAGACCACGCTCGTCCAGGGCATCGCCGAAGGGCTCAAGGTGCGCGGGCCGATCACCTCGCCCACCTTCGTGATCGCCAGGGTGCACCCGTCGCTGCGGCAGGGCCCGCCCCTGGTGCACGTCGACGCCTACCGGCTCGGCGGCGACCTGGAGGTCGACGACCTCGACCTCGACGCCTCGCTGGAGGAGTCGGTCACCGTGGTCGAGTGGGGCGAGGGCCTGGTCGAGGGGCTGGCCGAAGACCGGCTGGAGATCCACATCGACCGGGAGACCGGCGACGACGCCCGCCTGGTGACCCTGCGCGGGGTGGGCGAGCGATGGGCCGACACGCCGTCTGATCCGGCCTAAGGCTAAAACGTCCGTCAATTTCCGGCAAAGCTGTCACCCTTGACGTATCTGGCCGAAGACATAAATCATGATCGTTGGTCAGGGATTTGCCCAGAATTTCTGGGTATCAGGAGGGGCGACATCCACATTTTTGGTGGATGCTGGGTGCAAGACGGCAAAGTGGGGTGCGGCGGTGCTCAGGGTCAGGCGAGTCGCGTACGCGGGTGCCATCATGGTGGTCGGGCTGACCGGGTGTGCGGCCTCGGCCGAGACCACACCGACAGGCACACCGACGGCCACAGCCACGACGTCCACCACCGCCACCGCGACGACCACGGCGACGACCACCGCGACGACCACGGCCACCGCCCCGCCGCCCACCAAGAGGCCGAGCATCGCGGTCCAGGTCAACCCCGACCGGGTCACCGCGGGGGAGACGTCCAAGGTGTGGATCCTGGCCAACTGCCCGCTGCCGTCCGGCGGCCCGGCCCACACCGGCACCGCGACCTCGCGGGCGTTCCTCAACGGCGTCCCGCTCAACCCCGTGCCGGCCGGGTCGGCCACGCCGGCCACGACCGGCAGCCCGGCGAACGGCTCGCCCTGGGTCCGGGGCGAGGCGACGGTCTCCGGCACGGTCAAGCGCGGCTCGTACACCGTCGACGTCAAGTGCGACGGCACCAACGACGTCGGCAAGGCCACGCTCAAGGTGGTCAGGGCCGAGGCCGATCCGACCGGCGTGCCCACCAAGGCGCCCAGGGCGGGCGGCGGCGGCACCTTCGGCCGTGACGTCGACGACGAGTCCTCGATCCCGCTGGGCCCGGCCGGCGCGCTGGTGGCCCTGGTCCTCGTCGGCGGCGCGGTCGTGATGGTCAAGCGGCGCAGCCGGGCTTGACCGATGGCACGTCCAGGACGGGTGGTGCTCGCGGGCGCCGTCACGGGCCTGCTGCTGGTCGCCTTCGGCAAGAGCATGCAGAACTCCTCCACCCCGGCGGCGAGCGTGGTGCCCAAGAGCATCGACATCCCGTCGCTCGACCTTGAGGCCCCGCTGATGAAGCTCGGGCTGAGCAAGGACGGCGAGGTCGAGCTGCCGCCGTACGAGAAGCCGAAGATGGCCGGCTGGTACAGCGGCAGCGCGGTGCCCGGCGAGAAGGGCGCCTCGGTGATCATCGGCCACGTCGACACCAAGACCGCCCCCGCCGTGTTCTACAAGCTCAGGCAGTTGCGCAAGGGCGAGACCGTCAAGGTGGAACGCAGCGACGGCAAGGTCGTCAGCTTCAAGGTGGACGCCATCGAGCAGGTCTCCAAGGACCACTTCCCGGCCCGGCGGGTGTACGTCGACGACGGGCTCAAACTCGTGACCTGCGGCGGTAAGTTCGACTACGCCAGAGGCGAATATGTCGACAACATCATCGTCTACGCGTCCCGAGCCTGATCATGGAACGATGAGCACTGACCACAACCCGCCGGCGTCCGGCGCCCGCGTGCCCTGGCCAGAGGTCCACCCGCTGGTGCGCGAGGCGGTCGAGGGCTTCCTCGGCGGCCGCGTCGTGGCGGCCGTCACCCAGGAGGGCGGCTTCTCCCCGGCGGCCGCGGTGCGCGTGCGGACCGAGGACGGCCGGCGCGCGTTCGTCAAGGCCGTCGGCCCCGAGCCCAACCCCGACAGCGTGCGCATCTACCGCTCCGAGCTCAGGAACGCCGCCGCGCTGCCCGAGTCGGTCCCCGCGCCGAAGCTGCTGACGGCGTTCGAGCTGGAGGGCTGGGTCGCCCTGGTCTTCGAGGACGTCGAGGCCGTGCACCCCGCGATGCCGTGGCGGCGCGACGAGCTCGACCGGGTGTTCACGGCACTGAAGGAGATGTCCGCCGCGCTCACCCCGTCGCCGATCGAGGCTCCCACGGTCGGCGAGGTCATGGGCGACTCCTTCCAGGGCTGGCGCAAACTGCTCGGCGAGGACACCGCCGGGCTCGACCCGTGGGCGCTGCGCCACCTGCCCGAGCTGGCCGAGCTGGAGTCCGGCTGGGAGACGGCGGCGGCCGGCGACACCCTCGTCCACGCCGACCTGCGGGCCGACAACATCCTGCTCACGCCCGACCGCGTGTACGTGGTCGACTGGCCGTGGGCCTGCCTGGCCGCTCCCTGGTACGACCAGGTGGCCATGCTGCCGTCGGTCGGCATGCAGGGCGGTCCCGCCCCCCACGAGCTGTTCGACGATCCCGACCCGGCGGTCACCGCGGTCGTCGCGGCCCACAGCGGCTACTTCGTCCGGAACGGCCGGCTGCCCGATCCGCCCGGCCTGCCCACGCTCAGGGCGTTCCAGCGGGCGCAGGGAGTGGTCGCGCTGGAGTGGCTGAAACGGCGTACCGGCTGGGTCTGACCCGTCCGGCGGGTAGGCTAAACAGTCGTGCTGGTCCTGGCCTTTGATACCGCGACGCCCGCCGTCACCGCCGCCCTCCACGACGGCGAGCGGGTGCTCGCCGAGTCCACGACGATCGACGCTCGCCGCCACGGCGAGCTGCTCGTCCCCACCATCGAACGCGTGCTGACCGAATCGGGCGCCGCCCTGCGCGACGTGACGGCCGTCGTCGCGGGCAGCGGCCCCGGGCCCTACACGGGCCTGCGCGTCGGGCTGATGACCGCCCAGGGGCTCGCGACGACGCTCTCCGTGCCCGCGTACGGCATCTGCACCCTCGACGCGGTCGCCTACGGCAGCGGGCTCGGCGAGCCGTTCCTGGTCGCCACCGACGCCCGGCGCAAGGAGGTGTTCTGGGCGCGCTACCAGGACATGCGCACCCGTGCCGACGGCCCGTTCGTCGACCGGCCCGCCGAGGTGCCCGTCGAGGGCCTGCCGGTCGTGGGCGCCGGCGCCGGGCTCTACCCCGACGTCCTGGGCCGCCACGACGCCCCGCCCTACCCCTACGCGGGCGCGCTGGCCGCGCTGGCCGCCGAGCGGCTGGCCGCGGGCGTCCCGCTCGACCCGCCGCGGCCCATCTACCTGCGCAGGCCCGACGCCGTGGTGCCGGGCGCGCCCAAGAGGGTGACGGCGTGAGACTGCGGCCGATGACCGAGGCCGACCTGCCCGCGGTCATGGCGATCGAGCGGGCCACGTTCCCGCTCGACGCGTGGAGCGAGGGCATGATGCGCGGCGAGCTGGCCGACATGCCGCGTTCGCGCCACTACGTGGTGGCCCTGGCCGACGACGAGATCGTCGGCTACAGCGGCATCGCGGTCGCGGCCGACCAGGCCGACGTGCAGACCATCGCCGTGCTGGAGAAGCATCAGGGCACCGGCATCGGCAGCGCGATGCTGACCGAGCTGCTGGCCGAGGCGCGGCGCAGGGGCGCGCGCGAGATCTTCCTGGAGGTACGCGCCGACAACCCGCGCGCCCAGGCCGTCTACCGGCATTTCGAGTTCGAGGAGATCGGCACCCGCCGCCGCTACTACGACGACGGCACCGACGCGATCATGATGAGAAGGAAGCTGGATGGCTGACGCACCCCTGGTCCTGGGCATCGAGACGTCGTGCGACGAGACCGGCATCGGCATCGTCAGAGGCCACACGCTCCTCGCCAACACCATCGCCTCCAGCATGGACGAGCACGCCAGATACGGCGGCGTGGTGCCCGAGGTCGCCTCCCGCGCCCACCTGGAGGCCATGACGCCCACGGTCGAGGCGGCGCTGGCCGAGGCGGGGCTCAAGTTCTCCGACATCGACGCCATCGCCGTCACCGCCGGGCCGGGCCTGGCCGGGGCGCTGCTGGTGGGCGTGGCCGCCGCCAAGTCGTACGCGCTGGGGCTCGGCGTGCCGCTCTACGGCGTCAACCACCTGGCCGCCCACGTGGCCGTCGACCAGCTCGAACACGGGCCGCTGCCCAAGCCGTGCATCGCCATGCTGGTCTCCGGCGGCCACTCCTCGCTGCTGCTGGTGCCCGACGTGGCCGAAGACGTCATCTCGCTCGGCTCGACCGTCGACGACGCGGCCGGCGAGGCGTTCGACAAGGTGGCCCGGGTGCTCGGGCTGCCCTTCCCCGGCGGCCCGCACATCGACCGGGCCGCCCGCGAGGGCTCCGGCACGGCCGTGACCTTCCCCCGCGGCAAGATCGACGACGGCACGCTCGACTTCTCCTTCTCCGGGCTCAAGACCGCCGTCGCCCGCTGGGTCGAGGCGCGCGAGGCGTCCGGGCAGTCGATCCACGTGCCCGACGTGGCCGCCTCCTTCCAGGAGGCCGTGGTCGACGTGCTGACCCGCAAGGCGTTGCAGGCGTGCAAGAAGTACGACGTGCACGACCTGCTGATCGGCGGCGGCGTGGCGGCCAACTCGCGGCTGCGGGCGCTGGCCCAGGAGCGCTGCGACGCGGCGGGCGTGCGGCTGCGGGTGCCCCGGCCGGGGTTGTGCACCGACAACGGGGCCATGGTCGCCGCCCTGGGCTCCGACCTGGTGGCGGCGGGGGTCACCCCCTCGACGCTGGAGATCCCGGCGGACTCGTCGCTGCCGATCACGACGGTCCACGTCTGAGCCCCGGCGGGGCCGGCGGCCGGCGGTGAGGCGCGGGGCGTGCCCCACCGCCGGGCGGGTCAGTCTTGGGTCCTGGCGGGTCAGTCTTTGGTCCTGGTGGGCCGGAGCAGGGCCTCGGCCAGCGCCAGCATGGTCTCCTCCAGCGCGGCCAGCCGCTTGGTGAGGTCGTCGGTGGCCGGCTGCACGATGCCGCTGACCGTCTCGCTCAGCTCGTCGCGGTCGGGCCGGGAGCGCACCAGCTCGGTCAGCGCGTCGGCGGCGGCCGACAGGCGGTCGGCCTGCGCGCCGGCCTGCGACTCGATGAGCTCGCCGACCCGCTCGGGGATGGCCAGGGCGGCCGGGAGCTGGCTGACGTGCTGGTTCATGGCCTCGATGCGGTCGTCGACCGACTCCAGGTGCTCGCCGGCCTGATCGGCGCGGGCGGCCAGGCCGTTGAGGTGGGTGTCGAGGCCGTTGAAGCGGCTGTCGAGCCCGCTGAACTGGCCGTCGAGGGTGTCGAACCGGGTGATCAGGTGCTCCTCCGCCTCGACCAGGCGCTCGTCGATCGACTCCATCTGGTTGTCGAGCTTGTTGAAGCGGCCCTCGCTGCGCACGGCGGTCTCGGCCAGGCGCTGGTCGGTGGCCGAGGCGCGGTCGTCGAGCGCGCTCAGGCGGCCGTCGAGGGCGTCGAAGCGGTCGTCGTGGCGGACGAGGTGGCCGTCGATGGTGCCCATGCGCTTGCCGAGGCCGCCGAGCTGGCCGTCGACCGAGGTGAGGCGCTTGTCGACGCCGCTGATGCGGCCGTCGACGCCGTCGAGCCTGGTGTCGATGTCGGCCAGGCACTCGTCGGCCGACTCCAGCCGGCTGTCGAACCCGGTGAGCCGGGTGTCGAGCCCCATGAGCCGGCCCTCGACCCGGTCGAGCCGGGAGTCGACGCCGTCGAGCCGCCCGCTGAGCCGCAGCTCGCTCTCCCCGAGCTGGACGGCGAGGTGCTGGTCGGCCTCGTCGAGGCGGGCGGTGAGGCGCTGCTCGACGTCGGCCAGCCGGACCGTGAGCCGCTGGTCGCCCTCGTCGAGCTTGGCGGCCAGGCGCTCGTCGGCGCGGTCGAGCCGTTCGTTCAGGCGCCGGGTCAGCCGCTCGTCGGTCTCGTCGAGGCGGCCGGCCAGGCGTTTGTCGGCCTCGTCGAGGCGGGCGGCGATGTGCAGGTCGGTGTCGTCGAGGCGGCCGGTCAGGCGCTGCTCGGCCGCGTCAATCTTGACGGCGACCTGCTGCGACGTGGCCGCGACGCTCTCGGCCAGCTCGCCGACCACGCTCTCGACCCGCTCGGCGCGGCCCGACAGGTCGGCCACCGACTTGTCCAGCCGGGTGAAGCGGCTGGCCGCGGCCTCCATGCTGGAGTTGAGCTGCGTCAGTTTGGCGGCGAAGCCGGACATGTTCTGGGTGATGCCGTCGGTGGTGTCGAGCACCGACTGCAGGCGTTTGAGCGCCTCGTCGACCGCCTCGCCCACGGTGCCCAGGTCCGCCCACAGGCTCGGCAACTCGGCCACCGGCGCGACCCGGGCGTCGACGTGGCCGATCTTCTCCCCGACCGCGTCGACGTGGTCGCGCACGGCCTCGACGTGCTGGGCCAGGCCCTCCGCCCACATCGGCGGCTTGGCGGTGATGTCGTCGAGCCGCCCGCTCACCGCCTCAAGGGTGCCGCTCAGGCCGCCGAGCTCGCGTTCGCGCACCTCGCGCAGCAGCCACTCCATGCCTTCAAGACGCTGGCGGATCTCGTCGAGCACGGCTCCCTGGGTGCGCTGCTCGTAGACATGGTCCTGGGCGGCGCGCGCGAGGAGGTCTCGCATCCTCTCGGAGATGGCGGACTGGCCGCCTGCCTGAAGAAGGGTGGTGTGGTTGGAATGGTCCACCGAAAGGCTCCTTCGCTCGCCGACGGTCTGCCGCGCAGCGGTGGGATAGGTCCGGTTTGCAGATGAAAGGGCGAGTACGCGGGTTACCGCATAAGGGGGAGAACTCCCGCCCGTCCACCTTAGCCTTTCGATCAAGGTCAGGCGGCGTCGAAGTGAAAGATCGTATTTAGCGGAAGAATGCCCGCTTTGGATTGTTCAGGCAGGTGGGAGGGGGTTGCAGATGATAACTGAAGGCTTATCGAGAATGCGGGTCAGGATAATGACGACGGCGTTCTCGCCGGAAAGGCGGAGATCGGCGCGCAGGCGTTCGATGTCGATCGCCGACGCGCGTTTCTTGATGGTGACATTTCCGATCCAGCGTTCACGGAGAGCGGCGCGCAGCTTTTTCAGCGAGAACGGCATGACCTCGTCCACCTCGTACCCGGAGGCCCAGGGCGTGTGGCTGGGCTCGTCGGCGGTGATGTAGGCGATCATGGGGTCGGGCAGGCGTCCGCCGATCAGCTCGGCCACCTCGCCCACGAGGTGGGCCCGGATCGCGGCGCCGTCGGGCTCGTAGACGTAGCGGCCCATCGGGCCGACCGGCGCCTGGACCCCGGTGGCGGCCAGCGTGTGGCCGCCGGGCAGCAGGGTGGCGCGCCGGACGGGGCCGACCTGGGGGCCGGTCCAGAGGGTGGCCTCCTTGACCTCGCCCTTGTAGGAGACCCATTCGGCCTCCGCCCCCTCGGGGATGAACTCGTACGGGATGCCGGGGGCGACCTTGAGGCAGGCCCGCGGCGCCCGCGCGACCAGGTCGAGCACGACCGGCCAGGGCGGCGAGTAGGCCATGGGGTCGAACGTGCGGCCCTTGCCGCTGCGCCGGGCCGGGTCGGCGAACAGCGCGTCGTACTCCTCGGGCCGGACCAGCGCCGCGTCGCCCACCCGCACGCGCACCCGGTCGGCCAGCCCGAGCGCGTCGGCGTTGGCGCTTGCCACGGCGACCGTCAGCGGGTCGAGGTCGACGGCGTCGACCTCGCAACCGGCGCGGGCGAGCGCCAGGAGGTCGCCGCCGACCCCGCAGCAGGCGTCGATCACCCGCCCGGCGCCCATGCGCCGGGCGCGGTGGTCGGCGACCTCCCGGCGGGTGGACTGCTCCAGGCCGTGCGGGGTGAAGTACATGACCGCGGCGTCCGCGCCGAACTTCGCCGCGGCGCGCTCGCGCAGCGCCGCCTGCGTCAGCGCGGCGGAGGTGAGCGCCGCGTCGTAGGTGCGGCGCAGCCTGGTCGCCGCCGCGACCGGATCGGTCCCGGCCAGCTCCGCGGCCTCGGCGAGCGCCCGCTGCCCGCGCGGGGTCAGCAGCTCGCCGAAGGCGTCGAGATCCATGTACGCACTCCGCTCACAACTCAGGGTCGCTCACGACCAGGGGCCACTCGCGATCCGGACCGCTCGTGATCCGGGGCCCGCTCACGACTCGGGCTCGCTCACAGGGAGGTGTCGCCCAGGGAGACCAGCAGGCTGCGCAGCAGCCCGGCCAGGGCCTCGCGCTCGCCCCCGGACAGCCCGGCGAGCAGCCGCTCCTCGTTGGCGGCGTGCAGGACGAGCATCTCGTCGGCGACCCTCCTGCCCTCGTCGGTGAGGGCGACCAGCGTCATGCGCCGGTTGTTCGGCGCCGGCCAGCGGTGGACCAGGCCGCGCCGGACCAGGTGGTCCATCCGGTTGGTGAGCGCGCCGGGGCTGACCATGGCCGAGGCGGACAGGTCCTTCATGCACATGGCGTCGGCGCCGCTGCGCAGCAGCGTGGCCAGCATGTCGAACTCCCACGCCTCCAGCCCGTGCTCGGCCAGGAAGTCCTTCACGCCGCGCTCCAGCAGGCGCGAGGCGCGCGAGACCCGGCCGATCACGCCCATCGGGGACACGTCGACGTCGGGCCGTGTCCGCGCCCACTGTCCGAGAATCACGTCCACCGCGTCATCCACGGGGATCACCCTACCAAAGCTTCGATGTTGAAATGTTCGGCATCGTGCGGTACTGTCCACGACGTCGAAATGTTCAACGTAGAAGTTTTCGAGGTAGGTTCATCATGAAGGTGCTGGTGCTGGGCGCGACGGGGTACATCGGCGGCGCGGTGGTCGAGCGGCTGGCCGAGCAGGGGCACGAGGTGGCCGTCCTGGTGCGGCCCGCCGCCGACGGGTCCCGGCGCGTGCCGGGCGTGGCGGACGAGCGTCACGGAGACCTGGCCGACGTCGCGGGGCTGGCCGCCGCGATCACCCCGGACATCGACGCCATCGTGGTCGCCGCCCAGCTCGGCGGCGACAAGGAGGCCGACCTCGCCGCGATCGGCGTGCTCGCCGCGTCGGGCCGGAAGGTCGTCTTCACCAGCGGCGTGTGGGTGCTCGGCGCCACCGCCGACGGGCACGAGGAAAGCCCGGCCGACCCGATTCCGCTCGTGGCGTACCGGCACGAGATCGAGCAGCTGGTCATCGACGGCGGCGGCTCGGTGATCCGGCCCGCCGTCGTCCACGGGCGCGGCGGCGGCATTCCCGCCATGATGCGCGCGCAGGCCGCCGAGCGCGGCGCCGGCGTCTACGTCACCGACGGCGGCGAGCCGCACACCTGGACGTTCGTGCACGTCGACGACCTGGCCGACCTCGTCGTGGCCGTCCTGGAGAGGGGCGGCGCCCGCGTCTACCACGGCATCAGCGAGGAGGCCGTGCCGGTCGCCGAGGTGGCCGAGGCGGCGGCCCGGTCCGCGGGCGTCAAGCCGCAGGCCGAGCCCTGGCCGCAGGCCGAGGCGGCCCAGGTGCTGGGGGCCGGCTTCGCCGAGGCCCTGGCGCTCGGCCAGCGCATCAGCGCGACACGCACGCGCGCCGAACTCGGCTGGAACCCCTCCCGGCCCGGCGTCGTCGCCGATCTGACCGAGGGTTCCTACGTCTGATCGCTGTGAGCAGACGCGTTCGTGTTGACTGTCAAGGCCCTCTTGCATATGTTTCCTGTTGGCACTCTCACCTTGAGAGTGCCAACGTGCGACGAGGCAGGTCTGACACCCGCGACGGCAGGCCCCGCTGGTCGCCTCTTCTAGATCATTCAAATCTGAAGGGGAGGTCCGATCGTGACGACCGCCACCAAGGTTCCCGTTAAGCCGCTCGGCGACCGCATCGTGGTTCAGCCGCTTGAGGCAGAGCAGACCACCGCTTCCGGTCTGGTCATCCCGGACACCGCCAAGGAGAAGCCGCAGGAGGGCAAGGTCCTCGCGGTGGGCCCCGGCAACTGGGATGAGGACGGCGACAAGCGTATTCCGCTCGACGTCTCCGAGGGCGACGTCGTCCTCTACAGCAAGTACGGCGGCACCGAGGTCAAGTACGGCGGCGAGGAGTACCTCGTGCTCTCCGCCCGCGACGTTCTCGCGATCATCGAGAAGTAAGCCGGTTGTGTCGAGCCCCGGGCGCTCTTGAGGGCCCGGGGCTTTCGACGCCAGGAGAGGACTTTCAGCATGGCGAAGATCCTGCAGTTCGACGAGGACGCCCGTCGCGCGCTTGAGCGCGGTGTCAACGCCCTCGCGGACGCCGTGAAGGTAACCCTCGGCCCGCGTGGCCGTAACGTCGTCATCGACAAGAAGTTCGGTGCGCCGACGATCACGAACGACGGTGTGACCATCGCTCGTGAGATCGAGCTGGAGGAGCGCTACGAGAACCTCGGCGCCCAGCTCGCCAAGGAAGTTGCCACCAAGACCAACGACATCGCGGGCGACGGCACCACCACCGCCACCGTGCTGGCCCAGGCCATGGTCCGCGAGGGCCTGCGCAACGTGGCCGCCGGCGCCTCGCCGCTGTCGCTCAAGCGTGGCATCGACAAGGCCGCCAAGGAGATCAGCGACCGGCTGCTGGCCAGCGCGCGCGAGGTGGGCGACAAGAAGGAGATCGCCAACGTCGCCACCATCTCCGCCCAGGACGCCAAGATCGGCGAGCTGATCGCCGAGGCGTTCGACAAGGTGGGCAAGGACGGTGTCCTCACCGTCGAAGAGTCCAACGCCATGGGCATGGAGCTCGAGTTCACCGAGGGCATGCAGTTCGACAAGGGCTACCTGTCGGCCTACATGGTGACCGACCCCGAGCGCATGGAGTCCGTCCTGGAGGACGCGTACATCCTGCTCACCCAGGGCAAGATCTCCTCCATCGCCGACTTCCTGCCGCTGCTGGAGAAGGTCGCCCAGACCAAGAAGCCGCTGCTCGTGGTCGCCGAGGACGTCGAGGGCGAGGCCCTGGCCGTCCTGGTCACCAACAAGATCCGCGGCACCTTCACCTCCGTGGCCGTCAAGGCCCCGGGCTTCGGCGACCGCCGCAAGGCGATGCTCCAGGACATGGCGATCCTCACCGGCGGCCAGGTCGTCAGCGAAGAGGTCGGCCTCAAGCTGGAGCACGTCGGTCTCGAGGTGCTCGGCACGGCCCGCCGCGTCGTCGTCACCAAGGACGCCACGACCATCGTCGACGGCGCCGGCGACCAGCAGGCGATCGAGGACCGCGTCAAGGAGATCAAGATTGCCATCGAGCAGTCCGACTCCGACTGGGACCGCGAGAAGCTGCAGGAGCGCCTGGCCAAGCTCGCCGGCGGTGTGTGCGTGCTGCGCGTCGGCGCCGCCACCGAGGTGGAGCTGAAGGAGAAGAAGCACCGCCTCGAGGACGCGATCTCCGCGACCCGCGCCGCGATCGAGGAGGGCATCGTCTCCGGCGGTGGCTCGGCCCTCATCCACGTGGGCAAGGAGCTCGACGACCTCGGCCTGACCGGCGACGAGGCCACCGGTGTCGGCGTCGTGCGCCGCGCGCTGGTCGAGCCGGCCCGCTGGATCGCCGAGAACGCCGGCCTGGAGGGCTACGTGGTGACCCACAAGGTCGCCGAGCTGCCCGCCGGCCAGGGCCTCAACGCCGCCACCGGCGAGTACGTCGACCTGATCGCCCAGGGTGTCATCGACCCCGTCAAGGTGACCCGGTCCGCGGTGCAGAACGCGGCTTCGATCGCGGGCATGCTCCTGACGACCGAGGCGCTCGTGGTGGACAAGCCCGAGGAGGAGGCTCCGGCCGCCGGCCAGGGCCACGGCCACGGTCACGGCCACTGACCCGCCTGTTTCCCCCGCGCCCGTACGGCCCGCCCCGGTTCCCTCCGGCGCGGGCCGTCGGCTTTCCATGGCCCGTCCCTGGCCTGGTGGATTCGGCCTGGTCGGCGGCCGACCCGGCGATGGTGTGCACTTTCGGTGTCTTCGTATGCCGACCAGGTCGCTCGAAGGATGTCCAAGCACGGGCGCTTTCGGCGATCTTCATGGCATCCTTTCGGGATATGCCACCGTTTCCGCCCGCGTTGGTCGAGCTGTCCACAGCGCAGTTCGTCCTCCGGCCGCCCAGTACGGCGGACGCTCCGGAGGTCCTGCGCCTTGCCAGGGACCCGGACGTGCTTCTCTGGAACCCCCGCTGCCGCATCGAGGACGAGGCCGGAGCCGTTGCGGACTGCCTCAAGGGCGCCGACTGGTCAGACGGAACGCACGCCACGTTCTCGATCCTCGACGCCGAGTCCGGGCGTTAGGTCGGCAACATCGCGTTGCACGGGCTTGACCTGGAGAACGCCCAGGCCCGGATCGGATACCGGATCGCGCCTTGGGCGCGCGGCCGAGGCGCCGCCACCGCATCCGTCCAGGCAGTCACGACATGGGCGATGACCACGCTGCAGCTCGCCCGGATCGTCCTCACGCATGCCGTCGAGAATCACGCCTCGTGCCGGGTGGCGCAGAAGTCGGGGTTCGTGCTGGAAGGCGTGATGCGATCAGCGAAGAGGTTCGGGGACGGCCGGCTTCATGATGAACACCTTCATGCTTGCCTGGCCACGGATCTGGCCTCCTGAGCATCCCTCACACCCCCGCCTCCCGGGTCGGAAAGCGGGGTCGAGGTGGGTGTGCCAGGGGCTCGGCGAGCCACCTCTGCCGGGGTGTCCCTGTTGAGCGCCTTGCGGGGGGCTGGCGTTCAGCTCGGCGGCCACAGCGTCGAGCTGGTCGCGAGTGTGGGCTGACAGGTCGGCGCCCTTGGGGACGTCCTGAGGTGGCAGGCCGTTGAGCCGCGTTGCTGTGGGCTGACCGGATCGCCCAGGTACGGGCATGTCGGTGGCGACCGTTGAACTCGTGGTGCCGCCCATCTCGGGGCCCTGATGCCAGGTTCGGGAGCGCCCAAGATGTGCGTCGTGCATGCTCTCGGCGTCGCGGCCCGACCACCATGGGGTGCTCTGGCGGCGCTGCTGGGCCGCTTCCCTGTGCGCGTTCCCAGGTCCTCCCGGAAGCCCCCTCATCGGGGCGTCGGCTGGGCAGGGCGGGCGCCGGTGGGGGACTGATGGGTTTTGGGGGCTTGGAAATGTGGGTGGGGCTTGTGGGGTGGAAGGGGGTGGGGGCGGGGAAAAATGGGGGAAGAGGTGGATTATTGGAGTAAACCGGCAGTGCGGGTTAAGCGTCGGGGTCTGGCAATTGTCGTGCATTTCGGCTTATCGAGTGAAACATTATGTCAGCTCATCAGGCTTAGTGTGGTCAGTCGATTACTGCTAGTTATCGTCGCTTCAATGTGACCAATCCGTAGCCGTTCGCCAGGGGGACAGGCCGGATCAGTGCGGGCATCATGCCTATCGTGAGCGAGGGAAGCGTCGCCGACGCCAAAATTGGGGTAAGGCTCGCGTCGAGACTTCCGGCACGGACGGATGACTCCGACCTTAGGGAACTGACGAGCCTCGCCGTGCAGGGAGATCGCAGTGCGATCGAATCCCTGCTCGGGGAGTTGCGTCCCATGGTGGTGCGGTATTGCCGCGCCAGGCTGGGCAGGGTTTCAGGGCAATATCACATTGCCGATGACGTAGCCCAGGAGGTGTGCATCGCGGTGTTGTCCGCGCTGCCGCGATACCGGGACATGGGGCGGCCTTTCGCGTCCTTCGTGTTCGGGATCGCCTCGCACAAGGTGGCCGACGCGCTGCGCAGTTCGGTGCGCTCGGCCGTGCCCACCCAGGATCTGCCCGACGGGCCCGACGACGGCCCCGGGCCCGAGGAGACGGTGGTCCGCTACATCGAGGTCGAGCACGCGCGCAGGCTGCTGGCCAGGCTGCCCGACAACCAGCGGGAGTTGCTGCTGTTGCGGGTGGTGTCGGGGCTGTCGGCCGAGGAGACCGGTAATGTACTCGGCATGTCACCAGGTGCGGTCCGCGTAGCCCAGCATCGGGCGCTGGCCAGGTTGCGGCAGATGGCCGAGCTGGAGTCGGCTTGACGCCGGAGGACGAGTTCCATGCGCTTCTCCAGACCGACGAGCTGCTCGACGCGGTCGCGCGGGGCCGGGCGCGGGATTCGTCCGACCCTGCGGTGCGGTTGCTGGGCGCGCTACTGGACGATGTCTCGGAGGAAGTCGATCAGCGGCGCTCCTCCGTGTCGATGACGCCGTCGACGTAGCCTCGGGCGTACTCCCAGCTGACGTAGTCGGCGGGGTCGGGGTGGAAGGCCGGCTCGTGCACCTGGGGCTGGCCTTTCTCGATCATCTGGCGAAGGTTGCCGCGCAGCAGCTCCCAGTCGAAGAAGTGCTGCTCGCCGCACTCGGGACAGTCGAGCACGAGGCCCAGCACCCCCTGCGGTTCGAGCAGGGAGCGAAAGACCTCGACGTCTGCCAGGTCGGTGATGGCCTCGTCGCGCTCGGCCGCGGTGAGTGGCTCGGCGTCGTCGAGAGCGCCCATCGCCGAGGACGGGTCGTTCGGGTCGTCCGCGAACGGGTCGCGGGGGACGTCTTCCAGCACCTTCCCACCATATGACCGAAGCGGCCCCGGCGGAGAGTATTAGCTGAGCCATCCCCGTCTGGCGGCCTCCACACCGGCGTGGAAGCGCGACTGGGCGCCCAGCTCGGCCATGGCGTCGGCGAACCTCGCGCGCACCGTGCGGACCGAGACGCCGAGCTGGCGGGCGATGGAGTCGTCGCACACGCCCTGCGCGGCCAGGCGGAGCACCTGGACCATGCCGTCGCCCCTGCGCCCCCAGGGCAGCGGCACGGCCCGGCCCCAGAGCTCCTGGAACAGCGAGCGCAGCATGCCGACGACGATCGGCGTGCGCACCAGGTAGAAGTTGTAGGCGTGGTCGGGCAGGTTGCCGCCCCACAGCGCGGGCAGGCCGGCGACCTCGGGCCCGGCCGTCATGAACCAGCTCGGCACCCGGTCGAGCGTGCGTACCTTGCCGCCGGTGTCGAGGAGCCGGGTGAGCTGCTCGCGTACGCCCGGCAGGCTCAGCGTGGAGACCGGAATGATCGCCTGAACGGTAAGAAGTTGCCGTTTTTGCGCATCAATCCATGGGTCCGCAAATTTACGAACAAAATCTGCCATTGTGCGCTCGTCCGGGATTGCGGTCAACAACTCCATGGGCGGCGATTGCACGGCTATGCCGACGACGCTCTCGTAGAGGACGTCCGCGCCGTTCACCATCTCCACCGGGAATGTGCCGCTCTGATAATCGCGGCCGGCGTCGTAGTCGTGGATCAGGCCGCGGATGGAGCCGAGCGCGGAGTCGATCCGGCGGCTCTCCTCGGCCAGCCGGTCGAGCCGCTCGGCGATGACCCGGCCGAGCGCCGCCGCCGGGTGCCTGGCCAGGTACTCGCCGGACTGCTCGTCGACCACCCCCAGCCTGACCAGGTCGTCGAGCTGGCGGCCGACCTTCTCGACGGGGCCGTCCATGGCCTGGGCGAGGTCGGTGCGCGTGGCCCTGTGCAGGCGTAGCAGCGCCGTGTAAAGGGCGGTCTGCGCCGGGTCGAGCCCCAGCGTCTCGAAGGGCTCTGCAACGCGCCTGGGCTGATTACGCATTATGGGCGGCTCCGTCGGGGGGACACGGGCGTGCCGCGAGGATAACCCCGTACCGCCTGTGTGTCCGGGGCTTGCCGCGGAATCGTCGGCGGAACGTGCAACTTCGTGCAATTGCACGTTTTCACATTGCGTCGTGCCGTTGAGTGACGCAGGCTTTACCTAGCGTCGGCACCCTGAAGCGGGGCCTTGCGGCAGCCGCCATCAGGACGCGGAGGGGGGTTCGGTGGCGTGAACACGCCGCCAGGCCTGGGTGCCGGTGGCCGGGGGATGGGACGGATCACCGACCGTCCCATCCCCCTGCACTTTGCGCGTTCCGGACGGCGAGGCCGGGCGCACGACGGGGCGTGGGGCCGTCGTGCTCCCGGCTTCGTTGCGTTTTGGAGGCAGGCCCTAGACTTAGGTCAATCAGCGCAGAGGTCAGGAGGGGGCCGAGGCATGTCCAAGTTCACCGAGATGGGTTTGACCTTCGACGACGTGCTGCTGGTGCCCGGCTACTCCGATCTCCAACCAGGTGAGGCCGACACCAGATCCCGTCTGTCACGGGACATCACGCTGTCCATCCCGCTCATCTCCGCGGCCATGGACACCGTCACCGAGGCCCGCATGGCGGTCGCCATGGCCCGTCAGGGCGGCATCGGCATCCTCCACCGCAACCTGTCGGTCGAGGAGCAGGCCCAGCAGGTCGATCTGGTCAAGCGGTCCGAGGCCGGCATGGTGACCAACCCGGTGACCTGCAGCCCCGACGACACGCTGGCCGACGTCGAGCGGCTGTGCGCGACGTACCGGATCTCCGGCGTGCCGGTGACGGACGTGGCGGGCACGCTGGTCGGCATCGTGACCAACCGCGACATGCGCTTCGAGACCGACCAGACCCGTCCCGTGCGCGAGGTCATGACCAAGATGCCGCTGGTCACCGCGCCGGTGGGGGTCTCGCGCGACGACGCGTTCGCGCTGCTGCGGCAGAACAAGATCGAGAAGCTTCCGCTCGTCGACCCCGACGGCAGGCTGCGCGGCCTGATCACGGTCAAGGACTTCACCAAGAGCGAGCAGTACCCGCTGTCCACCAAGGACGCCGACGGCCGCCTGCTGGTGGGCGCGGCGGTGGGCGTCGGCGGCGACGCGGAGCTGCGGGCCAAGGCGCTGATCGAGGCCGGGGTCGACGTCGTCGTCGTCGACGTGGCCCACGGTCACTCCAAGGGCCTGGCCGACATGATCGCCAAGCTCAAGGCCAACAGCAAGGTCCAGGTCATCGGCGGCAACATCGCGACCAGGGCGGGCGCCCAGATGCTGGTCGACGCGGGCGCCGACGCGGTCAAGGTCGGCGTCGGCCCCGGCTCCATCTGCACCACCCGCGTGGTGGCCGGCGTGGGCGCGCCGCAGGTCACAGCCATCCACGAGGCGTCCAAGGCGTGCGCCCCGGCCGGGGTGCCGGTGATCGGCGACGGCGGCCTCCAGTACTCGGGCGACATCGTCAAGGCCATCGCGGCCGGCGCCGACACGGTCATGCTGGGCTCGCTGCTCGCCGGCTGCGAGGAGTCGCCGGGCGAGCTGATCTTCATCAACGGCAAGCAGTTCAAGTCGTACCGGGGCATGGGGTCGCTCGGCGCGGTGCGCAACCGCGAGCGCGGCGGCACCTCCTTCAGCAAGGACCGCTACGCCCAGGCCGACGTCGGCGGCGACGACAAGTACATCCCCGAGGGCATCGAGGGCCAGGTGCCCTACCGCGGGCCGGTCGCGGCCGTCGCCCACCAGCTCATCGGCGGGCTGCGCCAGGGCATGTGGTACGCCGGCTGCCGCACGATCGAGCAGATGCACACCGACTGCGAGCTCATGCCGATCACGGCAGCGGGCCTCAAGGAGAGCCACCCCCACGACATCCAGATGACCGTGGAAGCTCCGAACTATCACAGAAGGTAAGTTCATGACTCAGCAGGTGGAGATCGGCCGGGGCAAGACCGGGCGGAGGGCGTACGCGCTCGACGAGATCGGGCTCGTGCCCTCGCGACGCACCCGTGACCCGGAGGAGGTGTCGATCGCCTGGCAGATCGACGCCTACCGGTTCGAGCTGCCCGTCGTCGTCGCCCCCATGGACAGCGTGGTCTCGCCCGCCACCGCGATCGAGATCGGCCGGCTCGGCGGCCTGGCCCCCCTCGACCTCGAAGGGCTCTGGACGCGCTACGAAGACCCGTCCCCGCTGCTGGAGGAGTGCGCCGCCCTCGACGCCGCGGCCGCGACCCGGCGGCTCCAGGAGATCTACAACGCGCCGATCAAGGAGGAGCTGATCGGGCGCCGGATCGAGGAGATCCGGGCGTCCGGGGTGACGACGGCCGTCCGCCTGTCGCCGCAGCGCACGGTCCAGTACCACAAGGCCGTGATCGACGCCGGCGTGGACATCTTCGTCATCCGCGGCACCACCGTCTCGGCCGAGCACGTCTCGGGCCGCGCCGAGCCGCTCAACCTCAAGCAGTTCATCTACGAGCTCGACGTGCCGGTCATCGTCGGCGGCTGCGCCACCTACACCGCGGCGCTGCACCTGATGCGCACGGGCGCGGCGGGCGTGCTGGTCGGCTTCGGCGGCGGCGCCTCGCACACCACCCGCAACGTGCTGGGCGTGGCCGTGCCGATGGCCACCGCGATCTCCGATGTGGCCGCGGCGCGCCGCGACTACATGGACGAGTCCGGCGGCCGGTACGTGCACGTGATCGCCGACGGCGGCATGGGCACCTCGGGCGACATCGCCAAGGCCATCGCGTGCGGGGCCGACGCCGTCATGGTGGGCTCGCCGCTGGCCAGGGCGTCCGAGGCCCCCGGCCACGGCTTCCACTGGGGCTCCGAGGCCCACCACCCCGACCTGCCGCGCGGCCGTCGCGTGGAGTTCGGCACGGTCGGGACGCTGGAGCAGATCCTGCACGGCCCCTCCAGCGTGGCCGACGGCTCGATGAACCTGATGGGCGCGCTCAAGCGCACGATGGCCTCCACCGGCTACTCCGACATCAAGGAGTTCCAGCGGGTCGAGGTCGTGGTCGCGCCGATCCAGCGCTGAGGCGGCGGCCGACCGACGTCCGCGACGGCTCCCGGGGGTTGCGGCCTCCGGGAGCCGAGTGCTTTCCGGGGGTCCTCACCTGCCCGCCCGAACCGAGTGCTTTCCGGGGGTTCTGCCGGCTCGCCGTGTCGAATCGGGACACCGCCGTTCGTGTAGGACATGCAAGGGTGACGCACGTGCCGGCGAGGTGGTCGCAGGATGTCCGATGAGGTCGAACGGGCCTTCCGGGAGGAGTACGGCCGGGCGGTGGCGGTGCTCGTCCGCGTGTTCGGTGACATCGACGTCGCCGAGGAGGCGGTGCAGGAGGCGCTCGCGATCGCGCTGCGGCAGTGGCCGCAGGCCGGCCCGCCGCCGAGCCCGGCCGGCTGGATCATCACGACCGCCAGGAACCGGGCCGTCGACCGGCTGCGCAGGGAGTCGGGCCGTCACGACAAGTACGTGCAGGCGGCGCTGCTGCACGCCCGGGACGAGCCCGCGGAGGAGGGGCCCGTACGGGACGAGCGGCTGCGCCTGATCTTCACCTGCTGCCATCCGGCGCTCGCTCCGCACGCGCGGGTGGCGCTCACGTTGCGGCTGCTCGGCGGGCTGACCACGGCCGAGATCGCGCACGCGTTCCTGGTGCCCGAGGCGACCATGGCCCAGCGGCTGGTCCGGGCCAAGAGCAGGATCCGGCAGGCGGGGATCCCGTACCGGGTGCCGGCGGCGGCGGACCTGCCCGACCGGCTGCGCGCGGTGCTGGCGGTGCTCTATCTGATCTTCAACGAGGGCTACACGGCCAGTTCGGGCGAGCGGCTGGTGCGCGAGGACCTGTGCGCGGAGGCCGTCCGGCTCGGCCGCCTGCTCGCCGAGCTGATGCCGGACGAGCCCGAGGTGTGGGGCCTGCTGGCGCTGATGCTGCTGGTTGGGTCGCGCCGGGCGGCGCGCACCGGGGACGGCGGCGAGCTGGTGCCGCTGCCCGAGCAGGACCGCGCCCTGTGGGACCGCGCGCTGGTCGAGGAGGGGCAGGCGATCGTCCGGCGCTGCCTGCGGTGGGGGCGGCCGGGGCCCTACCAGGTGCAGGCCGCGATCAACGCCGTGCACGGCGACGCGGCGAGCGCGGGGGAGACCGACTGGCGGCAGATCGTCCAGCTCTACGACCTGCTGCTGGCGTTCACGCCGGGGCCGGTCGTGGCGTTGCACCGGGCGGTGGCGGTGGCCGAGGCGGAGGGCGCCGAGGCGGGGCTTGCGCTGGTGGAGGGGCTGGAGGTGACAGGCTATTACCTGTTCCACGCCGTACGGGCCGACCTGCTGCGACGGCTGGGACGCGACGAGGAGGCGGCGCAGGCGTACGGCGAGGCCATCGCCCGTGCGGGCAACGAGGTCGAGCGGGAGTTCCTGCGCCGCAGGCGCGCGACGTTGAGGGGGACGTGAGATGGACCGGGTGTGCGTGGTCACGGGGGCCAACCGGGGGATCGGGCTGGAGGTGGCCAGGCAGCTCGCGGCGGCGGGCGACACGGTGGTGCTGACCGCCAGGGACGAGCGCAAGGCCGCCGAGGCGGCGGCCGGGATCGGCGGCGAGGTGCTGGCGCGGCGGCTCGACGTCGCCGACGAGCGGTCGGCGGCCGACCTGGCGCGGGAGCTGGAGAAGACCCACGGGCGGGTCGACGTGCTGGTCAACAACGCCGCCATCCATTACGACACCTGGCAGCGGGCCAGCGACGCGGACCTGGGCGTGGTGTCGGAGGCGCTGGAGACGAACCTGCTGGGCGCCTGGCGGGTCACGCTCGCGCTGCTGCCGCTGTTGCGCGGCAGCGCGCACGGCCGGATCGTCAACGTCTCCAGCGAGATCGGCTCGCTGGCCCCGATGGGCGGCGGCACGCCCGCGTACACGGTGTCGAAGACCGCGCTGAACGCGCTGACCAGGATGCTCGCGGCCGAGCTGCGCGGGGACGGCATCCTGGTCAACGCCGTCTGCCCGGGATGGGTGGCGACCGACATGGGCGGCCCCGGCGGGCGGCCGGTCGCCGAGGGCGCGCGGAGCGTGTTGTGGGCGGCGGACCTGCCCGACGACGGGCCGGCCGGCGGCTTCTTCCGCGACGGCGAGCCGTTGCCGTGGTGACGGGCGCGAGCTTCTGAGGCAGGCCGTATCCTGCCGTGGCATGGCCGATCTCGTACACACCCACGTCCTCGACATCCACGGCGACGTCGTCACCAAGCGCTACGTCGACGGAAAGGCGGGCGCGGCCGAGCGCGAGTGGCGGGCGCTCACCCTGCTGGCCGAGCATGCCCCGGGCCTGTCCCCGCGGCCGATCGCCTTCGAGGACGGCGTCGTCCGCATGACCAGGATCGACGGCGTGCCCCTGCGCGGCCTGGCCGCCGGGCAGGCGCCCCTGGCCGCCATGGCCGCGGCGCTCACCGAGCTGTACGAGGCCGTCCCGCCGGGCGTGCTGGCGGCCGTCCCGGTGCGCCCGTGGCAGGCCGAGGCGGTCGCGGGGCAGGTCAGGGAATGGCTGGGCGCCTGGCGGCCGCGCGGCCCGCGGGCCGACCACGCGGTCAGGGAGGGCCTGCGCTGGCTGGCGGGCTGGCGTCCGGGGGAGTCGGGCGTCCGGCCGGTGTTCGGGGCGGGCGACGGCAACCTGGCGAACTTCCTGTGGGACGGCACACGCGTGCGCATCGTCGACTTCGAGGACTCCGGGCGCAGCGACCTGGCCTTCGAGCTGGCCGAGCTGGCCGAGCACGTCTCGATGTGGGTGGACGGCGAGGTGGAGATCGCCGACCGGTTCGAGCTGAGCGGGCCGCAGGCGCGCCGGCTGCGCGACTGCCGCAGGCTGCAGAGCCTGATCTGGCTGTTCCTGCTCTCGCACGACAGCCCGCGCAACCCGCCCGGCACCTTCGATCGTCAGGTCGACAGGGTGCTGCGATCATTGGGGGCATGAGACTGGCGCAGGAGGCCGACAGGGCCGCCGTCGAGCAACTCGTCCATGACGCCTACCAGCCATGGGCCGAGATCATCGGCACCCGGCCGCTGCCCATGGAGGCCGACTACGCGGCCCTCATCGCCGCCGGCCGGGTGCACGTCACCGACGGCCTGGAAGGGCTGGTCGTGCTCATCCCCGAGGAAAGCACGCTGCTGGTGGACAACGTGGCGGTGCGGCCCGACCTGCACGGCAGGGGCATCGGCCGGGGGCTGCTGGCCTACGCCGAGCGGGAGGCCGCCCGGCTCGGCCTGTCCGCCCTGCGCCTCTACACCAACGTCAGGATGGCCTCGAACATCGCGCTTTACACCTCGCTCGGCTACGCCGAGATCGGCCGGGCCGACCTCGACGGCCGGTCGGCCGTGGTGATGCGCAAGGAGCTCAGCCGGTGAGCACGCCCAGCAGGTGACTCACCTCGCGGGCCACGGCGTCGCGGCCGGCGTTGAGGTACTTGCGGGAGTCGACCACCCGCTCGTCGTGGGCCAGGTAGTCGCGTACGGCCCGGGTGAACGCCTTGTTCAGGTGGGTGGCGATGTTGATCTTCTTCATGCCGCTGGCCACCGCCTCGCGCAGCACGTCGTCGGGCACGCCGGACGAGCCGTGCAGCACCAGCGGCACCGGCACCGCCGCCCGCAGCTCGGCGACGAGCTCCAGGTCGAGCACGGCGTCCTTGGTGGTCATGGCGTGCGAGGTGCCGACGGCCACGGCGAGCGCGTCGACGCCGGTCCTGGCGACGTAGTCGACGGCCTCGTGCGGCTTGGTGCGGGCGCCGGGCGCGTGCACGCCGTCCTTGCCGCCGACCTCGCCGAGCTCGGCCTCCACCCAGACGCCGCGCTCGTGGCACCAGGCCGCCACCTCGGCCGTGGCCGCCACGTTCTCCTCGTCGGGCAGGGCGGAGGCGTCGTACATCACCGAGCCGAGGCCCAGCGCGACCGCCTCCTCCACCAGCGCGCGGTCGGTGGCGTGGTCGAGGTGGACCGCGACCGGCACCTCCGCGCGGCGCGCGACGGCCAGCGCGGCCAGCGCGACGGGTTCGAGCGCGCCGTGGTAGCGCACGCAGTTCTCGCTGATCTGCAGCACGACCGGCAGGCCGAGCGCCTCGGCGCCGGCCACGATCGCGGTGGCGTGCTCCAACTGGATCACGTTGAACGCGCCCACCCCTGCGGGGGACTGCCGGACGATGTCGCCTATTCCGGCGAGGGCCATGACGAGCTCCTTACGTGATGACGATCTGGGGGTGTATGTCGGCGTAGACCTCGCCGTCGAAGTCGCCGGCGACCGGCGCGGCCACGGCGGCCGCGCCCAGCGCCGCGGCCCGCCGCAGCCGGTCGGGCCACGGGGAGCCCTCGACCAGGCCCAGCGCCAGCCCCGCGACCAGCGAGTCGCCGGCCCCGGTCGGGTTTCCCCGCACGGTGTAGGGCATCCGCGCCCGGAAGGTGCCCTCGCCCGTCACCGCGAGCAGCCCGTCGGCGCCCATGGAGACGACCACGGCCTCGGCCCCACGCTCGCGCAGCGCCTGGGCGCCCTCCTCGGGCGTGCCGCCGGGAACCGCCCTGGCCAGTTCCTCGGCGTTGGGCTTGACGACGGCAGGACGGCCCTCCGGCGCGTGCCGCAGGGGGTCGCCGTCGGCGTCGACGACGGCCGGCACGCCCGCGCGGGCGGCGACGGCGGCCAGCGTCGCGTAGAAGTCGGTGGGGACGCCGCGCGGCAGGCTCCCGGAGACCACCACCGCGTCGGCGCCGGCCAGCAGCGAGGTGTACCGCTCCACGAACGCGGCCAGCTCGGCCGCCGTCACCTCGGGGCCGGACTCGTTGAACAGCGTGGCCGCGCCCGGCTCGGAGACCACCAGCGTGGTGCGGGACTCGGCGGCGATGCCGGTCAGCGCGGCGGGCAGCCCCGCGGCTCGCAGGTCGTGCTCGATCGCGCGGCCCGTGGGCCCGCCCGCCAGCCCCGTGACCAGGACCTCCTGGCCGAGGGCGGCCAGCACGCGGGCCACGTTGACGCCCTTGCCGCCGGCCCGCCGGTGGACGGCGCCGACCCGGTTGACGCCGTTCCAGGCGACGGACGGGACCTCGTAGGTCACGTCGAGCGCGGCGTTGAGCGTCACGGTGATGATCATCAGGGCTCCGTGATCCAGTCGCCGTTCTTCATCACGCCGTCGACCTCCAGCTCGCCGGAGAGCACCACCAGGTCGGCCGCCTTGCCGACGGCGATCGAACCGATCTCCTCGGCCAGGCCGAGCACCCTGGCGGGGGTGAGCGAGGCCACCTGGACGGCGTCCGGCAGGGACATGCCCAGCTCGCGCACGCCGCGGCGGAAGGCGGCGTCCATGGTGAGGGTGGAGCCCGCGATCGAGCCGCCCTCGACCAGCCTGGCCACGCCGTCGGTCACGCGCACCCGCATGGGGCCGAGCACGTAGTCGCCGTCGCCGAGGCCCGTGGCCGCCATCGCGTCGGTGATCAGCACCGTCCGGCCGGGACCGGCCACCTCGTAGGCCAGGCGCAACATCGCCGCGTGCACGTGGGCGCCGTCGTTGACCAGCTCGACCGTGACGCGCTCGTCCTCCAGCAGGGCGGCGATCGGGCCGGGCGCGCGGTGGCCGAGCTGCGGCATCGCGTTGTAGAGGTGGGTGGCGACGGTGGCGCCCGCCTCGATGGCGGCGATGGCCTGGTCGTAGTCGGCGTCGCTGTGGCCGAGCGCCGCGATCAGGCCCTCGCCGACGGCCGTGCGGATCGTGTCGAGGCCGCCGGGCAGCTCGGCGGCGACGGTGACCATGCGCGCGTGCCCGCGCGCGGCCTTGACCAGCGCCGACAGCTCCTGCGGCGACGGCTCGCGCAGCAGGGCGGGGTTGTGCGCGCCGCAGCGGGCCTTGGCGATGTACGGCCCCTCGAAGTGGATGCCCGCCAGCAGCCCCTCCTCGCACAGCTCGGCCAGCGAGGAGGCGGCCCTGGACAGCTCGTCGAGCGCGTCGGTGACCAGGCTGGCCATCATCGTGGTGGTGCCGTGCCGCCGGTGCAGGGCCACGGCGTCGCGGGCCTTGTCCTGGTCGCCGGTGGGGAACGACCCGCCCGCGCCGCCGTGGTTGTGGATGTCGACGAACCCGGGGACGACGTGCCGCCCCCCGAGGCTCAGGCCGGGGCTGGGGGCCGATCCGTGGCCGACATGCGTGATGCGGCCGTCTTCGATGGTCAGCCACCCTTCGTGCACCCCTTCGGGGGTCACGATCCGGGCGTCGGCGAGAGTAAGGCTCATGAAGAAAGGATCACAGATCGCGTGAGGTGCATGGGCTCGTCGGGGTTCAGCCCACGGGCGAAGGCCCGCGCGACCGCCACCCGCTGGGCGCGCACCAGCTCGGCCATGGGGTCGAGGCCGCTGTCGAAGAACGTGCCGCCGGTCGCCTCGACCTGCTCGCGCAGGCCCTCCGGGGCGGTGCCGAGCATCCACGTGACGCGGCCGGGGCCCGCGATGCTGATCGGGCCGTGCCGGTACTCCATCGCCGGGTACGCCTCCGTCCACGACCGGGACGCCTCGCGCATCTTCAGCGCGGCCTCCTGGGCCAGGCCGACCGACCAGCCGCTGCCGAGGAAGCTGAACTGCTCGGCCTCGACGAGCCCGGCGGGCAGCGGCTCGGCCAGGGCCCGCTCGGCGTCGGCGATCGCGCCGGTCAGGTCCTCGCCGAGGCTGGCGCGGAGCATGGCGAGCTGGGTGGTGGCGAAGCGGGTCTGCACGACGGACGTCTCGTCGGCGTAGTCGAGCACGATGACCTCGTCGGCGGCCGTCATGATCGGCGTCTTCGGGTCGGCGGTGATGGCCGTCGTGCGGGCGCTCGTCCTGGACAGCAGTTCCAGCACCTCGGTGGTGGTGCCGGAGCGGGTCAGCGCGAGCACCCTGTCGTAGGAGCGGCCGACCGGCGCCTCGGACGCGGCGAACGCGTCGGTCTCGCCCAGGCCGGCCCGCTCGCGCAGCGTGGCGTAGGCCATCGCGATGAACCACGACGTGCCGCAGCCGACGACGGCCACCCGCTCGCCTGGCTCGGGCAGCGCGCCCGCGGGCACGTCGGCCACCGCGCGGCGCCAGCAGGACGGCTGGGACTCGATCTCGGCTTCGGTATGGGTGGTCACCACGTTCCTCCCCGTTGGTGTTTGTTTCTGCCTTTTTTATACAGTAAAAGCGCAGTTTTGTGCAGTGGTCGCTCTCACCTGCCTGCCTGTGCCACGCTTGATCCCGTCCGGATCTCATTGGAGGCTTCGTGTCCCGCTACGATCGCTGGAACGCCATCCTGGAGCTGCTCGCCCAGGAGGGCAGGCTGTCGGTGGAGGAGGCCGCCCAGGCGCTCGACGTCTCGACCGCCACGATCCGGCGTGACTTCGACCAGCTCGCCCAGCAGCAGATGCTCATGCGCACGCGCGGCGGGGCCGTCGCCCAGAGCGTCAGCTACGACCTGCCGCTGCGCTACAAGACGGCCAGGCACGCCGACGAGAAGCACCGCATAGCGGCCGCGGCGGCCGACCTGGTGAGCCCGGGCGCCGTGGTCGGGCTCAACGGCGGCACCACGACCTCCGAGCTGGCCCGCACCCTCGCCACGCTGTCCACGCTGGAGAGCGGGTTCACGATCGTCACCAACGCCCTGAACATCGCCGCCGAGCTGACCGTGCGGCAGCACGTCAAGATCGTGGTCACCGGCGGGGTGGCCAGGCAGCAGTCGTACGAGCTGATCGGGCCGCTGGCCTCGGGCGTGCTCGAACAGGTCACCCTCGACGTGGCCTTCCTCGGCGTCGACGCGATCGACGTCGAGCTGGGCGCCTCGGCCCACCACGAGGGCGAGGCCAGCGTGAACAACCTGCTGATCAGCCGGGCCGCCCAGGTCGTGGTGGTGGCCGACTCCTCCAAGGTGGGCCGGCGGGCCTTCTCCCGCATCTGCCCGATCGAGCAGATCGACACGCTGGTCACCGACGAGCGGCTGTCCGACGAGCTCACCGGCCGGCTCACCGACGCGGGCGTCAAGGTCGTACGCGCCTGAGCCGTCCCTGCGTTACATGGAACCGGGCGTACGGGTAGGTACTGACGCAGACGACGCAAGGGGAGATGATGACGGCGGGTAGGAGCGTGGCCCGGCTCGGGCCCACCGAGCGCGCGGCGGCGCTGGCGGAGATGTCCGCCCAGGAGTTCGACGTGGTCGTGGTCGGCGGCGGCGTCGTGGGGGCGGGCACCGCGCTCGACGCCGCGACCCGGGGCCTCGACGTGGCCCTGCTGGAGGCCCGCGACTTCGCCTCCGGCACCTCGTCGCGCTCGTCCAAGCTCATCCACGGTGGCCTGCGCTATCTGGAGCAGCTCAACTTCGACCTGGTGCGCGAGGCGCTGCAGGAGCGGGCGCTGCTGCTCCAGCGCCTGGCGCCGCACCTCGTCCGGCCGGTGCCGTTCCTGTTCCCGATGACCCATTTCGGCTGGGAACGCGGCTACGTGGGCGCCGGCGTGGCGCTCTACGACACGCTCGGCTTCGCCTCCGGGCTCACCCGCGGGGTGCCCGGCCATCGGCACCTGTCCAGGTCACGGGCGTTGCGGCTGGCCCCCGCGCTGAAGAAGAGCGCGCTCACCGGCGCCGTCCAGTACTGGGACGCCCAGGTCGACGACGCCCGTTACGTGATGACCATGCTGCGCACCGCCGCCACGTACGGCGCCCGGGTCGCGCCGCGCGCCCAGGTGGTCGGGTTCCTGCGGGAGGGCGAGCGGGTCACCGGCGTGCGGGCGCGCGACCTGGAGACCGGCGCCGAGTTCGACGTACGCGCCCAGCAGGTCGTCAACGCCACGGGTGTGTGGACCGACGACATCCAGGAGCTGGTCGGCGGCCGCGGCCAGATCCACGTACGGGCCTCCAAGGGCATCCACCTGCTGGTGCCGCGCGACCGCATCCACTCCCGCACCGGCATCATCCTGCGCACGGAGAAGTCGGTGCTGTTCGTGATCCCGTGGGGCCGCCACTGGATCATCGGCACCACCGACACCGAGTGGACGCTCGACAAGGGCCATCCGGCGGCCTCCCGGGCCGACATCGACTACCTGCTCGACCACGTCAACGCCGTGTTGTCGGTGCCGCTGACCCGCGACGACGTCGAGGGCGTCTACGCCGGGCTGCGCCCGCTGCTGTCGGGGGAGTCCGACGAGACGTCGAAGTTGTCGCGCGAGCACGTCGTGGCGCATCCGGTGCCGGGGCTGGTGATGATCGCCGGCGGGAAGTACACGACGTACCGGGTGATGGCCCGCGACGCGGTGGACGCGGTGGCGCACGGGCTCGACCAGCGGGTGCCGCGCTCGTGCACCGACCGCATCCCGCTGGCCGGGGCCGAGGGCTACCAGGCGTTGTGGAACTCCCGCTATCGCCTCGCCCACACCTCGGGCCTGCACGTCGCCCGCATCGAGCACCTGCTCCAGCGCTACGGCTCGCTCATCGACGAGGTGCTGCAGCTGATCGAGGACGATCCGTCGCTGGGCCGGCCGCTGGCCGGGGCCGACGACTACCTGCGGGCCGAGATCGTCTACGCCGCCACCCACGAGGGCGCCAGGCACCTCAACGACGTGCTGACCAGGCGCACGCACATCTCCATCGAGACCTTCCACCGCGGCCTGGCCGTGGCGCAGGAGGCCGCCGAGCTGCTGGCCGGGCCGCTCGGCTGGGACGCCGAACAGGTGAAACGCGAGGTGGAGTACTACACCAAGCGCGTCGAGGCCGAACGGCGCTCCCAGGAGCAGGACTCCGACCAGGAGGCCGACGCCATCCGGCTGGGCGCCCCCGAGATCGTGCCCGTGGTCGCGCCCGAGCGCGGGTGACCGGCCCGCCGGACCGGCCACCCGCCCCGACGGGGGTCAGCGCAGCGGGATCCACGCCTGACGGGCCAGCGTCGTGGCGTCGTTGACCTGGAGGCCGTCCCAGGACAGCGTCCAGAGGGCGTCGCCGATGACGATCGAGCGCTGGATGCCGGGCTGGTAGGCGTAGTCCTTGTCCTGGTGCGTGGGGTGCTTGATCATGCCGAGCTTCTTGACGGCCGAGTCGTCGATCTTCAGCACGAGCGCGCCCGACTCCTTGGGGGTCATCAGCGGCAGCACCGACAGGCCGGTCTTCGGCCAGTACAGGAACGCGTGCGGGTCCCACTCGGCCTCGGAGCCCGACTCCTTCTGGAAGAGCTGCGACAGCCTGCGCGGGGCGGCCGGGTCGCCGACGTCGAACAGCGAGACCTGCGTGCCGAGCGTCCTGCCCTTGTCGCTGGCCTCCTGGCCGATGCCGATCAGCCGGCCGTCCGCGCCGGGGTGCAGGTAGGCCGAGTAGCCGGTGATCTTCAGCTCGCCGGTCACCTTGGGGGCGGCCGGGTCGCGCAGGTCGAGCGTGTAGAGCGGGTCCACCTGCTTGAACGTCACGACGTAGCCCACCGGGCCGATGAACCGGACCGAGTAGATGCGCTCGCCCTTGCCGAGGCCGCCGACCTCGCCGGCCTTGGCCATGGTGGCGGCGTCGAGCACGTAGACGCTGCTGGCGCTGTTCCTGCCGTCGGGGGAGGTGAGGGTGGTGGCGACGCGGAGGTGGCCCTCGTACTCCGACAGCGAGTACTGGTTGAGCAGGCGGCCGGGGACCTTGCCGGAAGCCACGTACGAGGGGGCGCCGGCGGCGCTGATGTCGAACCGGTGGACCTCGGTCTCCTCAGGCGGCGCCGTCGGAGTGGGCACGGGCTCGGCGGTGGGCGTGGCGGGCGTGGCAGGGGCGCTGCTCGTCACGGCGGGGTCGCTCGTCACAGGCGGGTCGCTCGTCACGGGCGGGTCGCTCGTCACGGGCGGGTCGCTCGTCACGGGCGGGTCGCTCGGGGTGGGCTCGACGGCCGGGGCGGCGCCGTCGGTGGCCGTCGGCACGGGCTCGACCGGCATCGGCTCGGTGACCACCGGGAACCACCAGCGGGGGTTGCTGGCGACGTACAGGCTCGTGCCGCTGCCGTAGACGGTGTCGCCGTCGGCGGCCAGGCTGATGGGCTCGGTGCCGGTCGCGGCGACGTCCTGGGTCAGGTCGATGCTGTGGACGGTGAGCAGCGAGGTGCCGGTGTAGTCGGCGGGGTGGCTGACCCGCTCGCACTTGACCGTGTCCTTCTTGACCGCGCCGGACCCGCCGGTGATCTCGACCGTGGGCAGCCAGGCGGACAGCGGCGCCCGCCGCACGACGTCCTGGTTGGCCTTCTTGCGGTCGGCCTCGGAGGCGTCCGGGTTCTTGGGCTCGGGGAAGGTGATGTCGGGCTGGCTGCGGGTGACGAGCCGGACCGTGGAGCCGATCATCCTGGCGTCCACGTACGAGCCCTGCGCCCGGATCGTGCTGAGCACCTTCGGCTGCCCGGCCAGGTCGACCACGACGTAACGGGTCTCGCCGGGCGGCGCGAAGGACTTCACCATGATGTCGCCGCCGCGGAACAGCACCAGCGCGCGGTCGCCGGACAGCAGCAGGTCGGCGGGGGTGAAGGTCGGCTCGTCCTTCTTGGTGAGCTTGAGCGACGCCGTGACCTTCCTGGTCGCGGTGTCGATGACCCGCAGGGTGCCGTCCACGACCGTGACGATCCGGTTGCCGTCGGTCTTGACCAGGTCGGGCTCGTCCACGCCCGCCTCGTGCACGTTCGTGGTGGAGTGCTCCGGGGTGTTGGAGGTGGTCTTCGCCCGCGCGGTGGCGGCGGTGTCCTCCATGTACATGATCTGCGGGCCGCCGAACCCCCACGGGCCGACGTTCTCCGCGGCGTGCTCCCGCAGGCCCGACAGCATGTCGTCGCAACTGTCGTAGGCGACCAGGCGGACGGCGTCGAGCGTGACCTTCGGCACGGGCGCCTGGCCCGTGGCCGCCGAGGTGCAGGCCGTGGCGGCCATGGCGAGGGCCGCGGCGGTCACGGCCGTACGGAACAGCGTCTTCATGACCTCCATGACGGCTGCGCGGGCCGGATGGTTCAGGAGCCCTTGGCCGGGTTGGCGGTGAAGACCGGGCTGAAGTCGACGTCGCCGGGCACGTCGAGGATCTTGCGCAGCAGGGTGCCCTTGAGGT
Source organism: Nonomuraea sp. NPDC049637 (assembly GCF_040675235.1). Lineage (NCBI taxonomy): Bacteria > Bacillati > Actinomycetota > Actinomycetes > Streptosporangiales > Streptosporangiaceae > Nonomuraea > Nonomuraea sp. NPDC049637. Next base: position 157,515 of record NZ_JBFAOM010000012.1, on the reverse strand, counting down.
CGACGACCTGGATCTCGTCCTTGGTGTTGTTGTCCTGCTCCCAGCAGTAGAGGTGGGTGTCGTCGTACCAGCCGAGCACCTTGTCGCAGTCGGAGGTGAACTTGTGCGTGCGGTCGCCCGACTTGACGTCCCACACGCAGGTGTCGCCGTCGCTGCCGTTGGGGCAGTCGGACAGGAACGACTCGCCCGAGGGGGAGAAGACGTCCTGGGTGCCGGCGGGCAGCGTGCCGATCGAGCGCAGGTCGCGGGTGGCCTTGCCGTCGGCGTCGAAGAAGCGCAGGCTGCGGTTCTTCTCCGGGCCGAAGACGTTGATCACGCCGGTGCCCTCGCCGTCCCAGCCGAAGGCGGTCTTGCGGACGGCGGAGTCGTCCACCATGACGGTCTTCGCCTTCATCGTGGCGACGTCCACGATGACGAAGCCGGGGTAGGTCCAGGTGTCGCCGCTCTTCCGCTCGATGTTGAGCAGGATCTTGGAGCCGTCCTCGGACCAGCTGCGGATGCTGGCGATCAGCGGGCCGCGGACGGTCTTGATCGTGGTGCGCCCGCCCGTCTGGCGGTCGCTGACGATGATGTAGTCGTAGTTGTCGTCGGTGTACTTGCGGCCGCGGGTGGCCAGGTAGCGGCCGCCGGGGGAGACGTTCGACTCCCAGTTGCCGGCGTACTTGCGGAACGGGCCGCGCAGCGAGTCCCTGGCGTGGTCGATCCAGTCGTCCTTCTTCTTGTCGTAGATCTCGTAGGAGGTCAGGACGATGGCGTCGGAGGTGTTCTCGTAGAGGTCGACCGCGGCGCCGGGCAGCGTCTTGCGCGGCCCCTCCTCGGGGACGGCGACCGGCGCGACCGACGCCGTGACCGACGGCGTGGCGGGCGGCACGCTGCGCCCGGACGGCCGGCCGGACGCCGACGTCGTGACGCCGCCGTCGGCGGCCAGGGTCGTCCTGTTGTTGGCGATGAGCACGGCGAGCCCGGCCAGCACGAGTAACGCGACGCCCAGCGTGGCCCCGATGACCAGCGGCGCCCTGCTCTTCCCGGCCGGCCGCCGGGGGTGCACGCCCGGGTGGGTGGGCTGCGCGTACGGGCCGGGCGGGTGCCACTGCTGCTGCGGGTACGGCTGCGGGCCTCCCGGCACCGGCCCCGTCATCGGCCCGTGCGGAGGCCCTTGCGGCGGTCCCTGTGGAGGACCCTGTGAAGGCCCCTGTGGAGGTCCCTGCGGCGGCGCGTGGGGCGCTCCCTGGGGCGGTCCCTGCGGGTGCTGCTGCGGCGGCGCCGTCATCGGGCCCACTACCGGCCCGGCCGGGACGGCCTCGGCGGCGGCCGCGGCGAGGATGGGCGAGTTCGCCGGCATCGGGTGCTGGAGCAGGCGCATGATCACCTGCTCGGCCGTCGGCCGCTGCGCCGGGTCCTTGGCCAGGCACGCGGCCACGACGTCACGCAGCGCGCCGTCGAGCACGCCGAGGTCGGGCTGCTGGTTGAGGACCCGGTTGATCACCGCCGGCATGGTGTCGCTGCCGAACGGCGCCCGTCCCGACGCCGCGTAGACCATCGCGCTGGCCCACGAGAACATGTCGGCCGCCGGCCCGGCGGTGTGGCCCATGATCTGCTCGGGCGGCATGTACGACGGCGTGCCCACGACCATGCTGCTGATCGTCGAGGTCGCGTTGAGCGCCCGCGCGATGCCGAAGTCGATCACCCGCGGGCCGTCCGCGCCCAGGATGACGTTGGCGGGCTTGAAGTCGCGGTGGACGATGCCGGCCTGGTGGATGGCGGCCAGCGCGGTCGCGGTGCCGATGGCCAGCCGGTGCAGCGTGGACCCGGTGCGCGGCCCCTCCTCCTGCACCACCCGCTGCAGCGAGGGGCCCTCGATGAACTCGCTGACGATGTAGGGCCGGTCCTGCTCGACGCCGGTGCCGAGGACGGCCGCGGTGCAGAACGGCGCCACCTGCTGGGCCACCTGGACCTCGCGCAGGAACCGCTCGACGCTCACGTCGTCGCCGGACAGGTCGGGGCGCAGCCACTTGACGGCGACGTGCGCGCCGGAATGATCTTTCGCGAGGTAGACGACGCCCTGGCCGCCCTCGCCAAGCCGGCCGAGGAGATCCATGCCGGCCAGACTCGCCGGATCTCCCGGGCGTAGCGGAGCGAACGATGGCATAAGAGGATTCTGACCCCACCCCGCGAATCCGCAAAAACTACCCGCCGGTAGCCAAGCGGAATATCCTTCGGGCATGCACGTCACGTCCAGCGGCAAGACCCGGGAGATCACCGCCCCCTTCACCGGCGAGCCGCTCGCCGAGCTGCCCATTTCCACGGCCGACGACGTACGCCTGGCCTACGAGCGAGCCAGGGCCGCCCAGGCCGAGTGGGCGGCCAGGCCCGCCGCGGCGCGGGCCAGACCGTTCCTGCTGCTGCACGACGCCATCCTCGACCGCAGGGACGAGATCCTCGACATCGTCCAGAACGAGACCGGCAAGGCCCGCAAGCACGCCTTCGAGGAGGTGCTCGACGTCGCCGGGTGCAGCCTCTACTACGCCCGGCGGGCGTCCGGGCTGCTCGCGCCGCGCACGCGCAAGGGCATCTTCCCCGGCGCCACCCGCGTGACCGAGCTGCGCCAGCCCAAGGGCGTGGTCGCGCTGATCTCCCCGTGGAACTACCCCCTCTCGCTCGGCGTCACCGACGCCGTGCCCGCGCTGCTGGCCGGCAACGCGCTGGTGCACAAGCCGGACACCCAGACGGCCATGTCCACGTTGTGGACCATCGACCTGCTGGCCGAGCTGGGCATGCCGCGTGAGATCTGGCAGGTCGTGCTGGGCGAGCCCGCCGAGATCGGCGACGCGCTGCTCGACGACGCCGACTACGTCGCGTTCACGGGGTCGACCAGGGGCGGCAGGAAGATCGCCGAGGAGGCGGCCAAGCGGCTCATCGGCTGCTCGCTGGAGCTCGGCGGCAAGAACCCGATGGTGGTGCTCGAAGACGCCGACGTGCCGCTCGCCGTCCAGGGGGCGATCCGGGCCTGCTTCACCAACGCCGGCCAGCTCTGCCTGTCCATCGAGCGGCTGTACGTGCACACGTCCGTGTTCGACGACTTCGCCGCGCGCCTGGTCAGGCAGGTCGGCAACCTCAAGCTCGGCGCGGGCCACGACTGGTCGGTCCAGATGGGCTCGCTCACCTCGCAACGCCAGCTCGACGCGGTCAGCGCCCACGTGGACGACGCCGTGGCCAAGGGCGCGACCGTGCTGACCGGCGGCCGGGCCAGGCCCGACCTCGGCCCGCTGTTCTACGAGCCGACCGTGCTCACCGGCGTGCGCGACGACATGGACCTGTGCCGCAACGAGACGTTCGGGCCGGTGGTCGCCCTCTACCCCTTCGACTCGGAGGAGGAGGCGATCGAGCTGGCCAACGACACCATCTACGGCCTGAACGCCTCCATCTGGACCACCGACCCGGCCCGCGGCCGCGCCCTGGCCGCCCGCGTCAAGGCCGGCACGGTCAACATCAACGAGGGGTACGGCTCGGCCTACGCCTCCTACGACGCGCCCATGGGCGGCATGAAGGCCTCGGGGCTCGGCCGCCGGCACGGCGCGGAGGGCCTGCTGCGCTACACCGAGTCCAAGACCGTGGCCTCGCAGGCGTCCTGGCTGGGCTTCGAGCCGCCCTTCGACCTGACGTACGAGACGTGGGCCGACGTCCTGGCCGGCACCCTCAAGGCGATGCGGAAGCTGCGGATCAAGTGACGTTCGACGTTCTGGTCATCGGGTCGGGGTTCGGCGGCAGCGTCTCGGCGCTGCGGCTGAGCGAGAAGGGGTACAAGGTCGGCGTGCTGGAGGCGGGCCGCCGGTTCGACGAGTCCACGCTGCCGGCCACCTCGTGGAAGCTGCGCGACTTCCTGTGGGCGCCCTGGCTCGGCATGAAGGGCATCCAGCGCATCCACGTGCTGCGCGGAGAGCGCGGCACCGGCGTGATGGTGCTGGCCGGAGCCGGGGTGGGCGGCGGGTCGCTGGTCTACGCCAACACCCTCTACGAGCCGCTCGACCCGTTCTTCCGCGACCCGCAGTGGGCCGGCATCACCGACTGGAAGGCGGAGCTGGCCCCCCACTACGACCAGGCCAGACGCATGCTCGGCGCGGTCACGAACCCCACCGTCACCCGCGCCGACGACGTCATGCGCCGGGTCGCCGAGAAGATGGGCGTGGGCGACACCTTCCACCTGGCCCCGGTCGGCGTCTACTTCGGCGAGGACGGCGTCGACCCGTACTTCGGCGGCGCGGGGCCGCGGCGGCGCGGCTGCATCGAGTGCGGGCAGTGCATGACCGGCTGCCGCCACGGCGCCAAGAACACGCTGGTCAAGAACTACCTCCACCTGGCCGAGCGGGCGGGCGCCCGGGTCTACGCCGAGTGCACGGTCACCTCGGTGCGCCCGCTGCCCTCCGGCGGCTACCGGGTCGTCGCCCGCCGGACGGGGTCGGCGCTGCGCCGCCGTTCGTTCACCGCCAAGCAGGTGATCTTCGCGGCCGGCACGTACGGCACCCAGCGCCTGCTGCACAAGCTGCGCGCCACCGGCGACCTGCCCCGCCTGTCGCCCAGGCTCGGCACGCTGACCAGGACCAACTCCGAGGCCCTGCTCGGCTTCGAGCGCACGTCGGCGGGCGGCGAGAAGCTCAACAAGGGCGTGGCCATCACCTCCTCCATCCACCCCGACGCCGAGACCCACATCGAGCCGGTGCGTTACGGCGACGGCTCCAACGCCATGGGCCTGCTGCGCACCCTGCTCGTGGACGGCGGCCAGCCGCGGTGGCCGGCGCTGTTCCGGGAGATCGCCGCGCGGCCCCTGGAGGCGCTGCGGCTGCTCGACCTGCGCCGCTGGTCGGAACGGACCGTCATCGCGCTGGTCATGCAGGCCAAGGACAACTCGATCACCATCCGGCGCACCCGCTGGGGCCTGCGGTCGGCCCGCGGCCACGGCGAGCCCAACCCGACCTGGATCCCGGCCGGGCACGAGGCCGTCCGGCACGCGGCGGCCGAGATCGGCGGGGTGCCCGGCGGCACCTGGCTCGACCTGTTCGACATCCCGACGACGGCCCACTTCCTCGGCGGCTGCGTGATCGGCGACTCGCCCGAGACCGGCGTGATCGACGCCTACCACCGCGTCTACGGCCACGAGGGGCTGCACGTAGTGGACGGCTCGGCGGTGTCGGCCAACCTCGGGGTGAACCCGTCGCTCACCATCACCGCGCAGGCCGAGCGGGCCATGTCCCTGTGGCCCAACGCCGGCGACCCCGATCCCAGGCCCGCCACGGGCTCGCCGTACGTCCGGCTGCCTCCGGTGGCGCCCCGCCGGCCCGCCGTGCCGGAGCGGGCTCCGGGGGCGCTCCGTCTGTATACATTGTAAACATGAGCGAGCGAGGGACGGCGGCCCGCATCGAGGCCGTGGCCCGGCAGATCCTGCTGGAGGAGGGCGCCGACGCCGTCAGCATGCGGCGGGTCGGCGAGGCCGTGGGCGTCACCGCCATGGCCATCTACCGGCACTTCCCCAACAGGGAGGCCCTGCTGCGCGCCGTCGCCGACGCCGCCGCCCGCGAGCTGGCCGAGGCGTGGACCCGCAGGCCCGGCACGGGCGACGTGGAGGAGCGCATGATGGCGGCGCTCGACGACTTGCTCGACTTCGCGCTCGGCAGCCCCCACCTGTACAACTTCCTGACCTCCGACGCCTGGGCGCGGGCCCGCCGTTTCCCCGACGACTTCCGCGACGGGGAGGGCCCGCCGTTCAGCGTGGTGGTGGCGCTGGCCGAGGAGGGCATGCGCGCGGGCGTGCTGCGCGAGGACGACCCGCTGGAGACCGCGCTCGCGGTCACGTCGAGCACCCAGGGCCTGGTCCAGCAGTACCTGAGCGGCCGGATGCGCATGGCCGAGCCCGACTTCCGCGCCCTGTGCCACCGCACGGTGACCCGGGTGCTCAACGGCGTACGGAATAAACCTTCTGTCCCTCCGTGTCCTTGACGAACATGAAGATTCGTTACGCCGGTGGTCCGACCGCCGTCATCGAGCTGGGCGGCGTCCGGCTGCTGGTCGATCCCACCTTCGACGCGCCGGGCGACCACCCGGTCGGCGCCAGGGTGCTCAAGAAGACGGCCGGCCCCGCCTTCGGCCCCGACGAGGTGGGTCCGGTGGACGCCGTGCTGCTCTCGCACGACCAGCATCCCGACAACCTCGACGACGCCGGCCGCGCGTTCCTCGCCACGGCCCCGCTGGCGCTGTCCACCGCCTCGGCGGCCGAGCGCGTCGGCGAGCCGGTGCGCGCCCTGCCCAACTGGAGCGAGACCGAGGTCGGCCCGCTGCGGGTGACCGGCGTGCCCGCCCAGCACGGCCCCGACGGGACCGAGCACCTGACGGGCGAGGTCACCGGGTTCGTGCTCAGCGGCGAGGGCCTGCCCACCGTCTACGTGAGCGGCGACAACGCCTCGCTCGACGTCGTACGGGCCGTGGCCGCCAGGTTCCCGCGGATCGACGTGGCGCTGCTGTTCGCGGGCGGCGCGCGCACCCCTCTCGTGGCCGGCTTCCTGACGCTGACCAGCGAGGACGCCGTCACCGCCGCCGACATCCTGGGCGCGCGGCACGTCGTCCCGCTGCACTTCGAGCAGTGGGCGCACTTCACGCAGGGCAGGGACACGCTGGAGAAGGCGTTCGCGGGGCTCGGGGAGCGGTTCGTGCTGCTCGCCCCTGGCGAACAGGTGGAGCTTTCCTGAGCCCGTCCTGACATGGTGGTCCGGTGAGCTGGAGCACGCGCGCGCTCGACGCGCTCGACGCGCTGGCCGCCGGGCCGCCGACCAGGCTGATCGACTTCCCCGTCCGGGTCCCTGGCGTGCGCCTGCTGCTGAAGGACGAGTCCGGCCACCCCACGGGCAGCCTGCGGCACCGGCACGCCAGGGCGCTGTTCCGGCGGGCCGTGCTCGACGGCTCGATCACCGAGGGCACCACCGTGGTCGAGGCCGCCGGCGGCAACGCGGCGGTCGCGCAGGCGTGGTTCGCCCGGCGGCTCGGCCTGCCCTACGTCGTGATCATGCCGGGCGCGCCCGACCCGGCGCGGGCCCGCCCGGTCGAGGCGCTGGGCGGCGAGTGCAGGTTCGTGACGCCGCCCCTGGCCATCTACGACGCGGCCCAGGAGGCGGCCAGGGCGGTCGGGGGCCACTACCTCGACCAGTTCGGCCGGGCCACGCCGCACGACCTGGCCGAAGAGCTGTTCGCCCAGGTCCGTCCCGACTGGGTGGTGACCGGCGCCGCCACCGGCGCCACCTCGGCCACGCTCGGCGCCGCGGCCGGGGAGCACGGCTGCCGGGTGGCGGTCGCCGATCCCGACAACTCCGCCTACTTCCCGGGCTGGACCCTCGACGTGCCCGACTACGCCACCGGCATGCCCTCGCGGATCGAGGGCATCGGCCGTCCGCGCGTGGAGCCCGGGTTCCGGCCGGAGCTGGTCGATCTGGTGGTGCCGGTGCCCGACGCGGCCGGCGTGGCGGCGGCCAGGCACCTCAGGGAGGTCACCGGGCTGCCGGTGGGCGGCTCGTCCGGCACCGCGCTGTGGGCCGCGCTCGAACTGGCCGGGCGCATGCGGGCCAGGGGCGAGCGCGGCACGATCGTCTCGCTGGTGGGCGACGCGGCCGAGCGGCACCTGGCGACGTACCACGACGACGCCTGGGCCGCCGGCAAGGGCCTCGACGTCGCCGGCCGCCTCACCGAGCTGCGGCAGCGGGTCTGATCCAGCCTTCCAGCCCCGCCAGGAAGTCCTCGAACAGGTGGCGGTGGATCGTGTGCTCGGCCCCCGTGACCACGCGCACCTCGAATCCCTTGCCCCGCAACTCCTCCTGGAACGCCGGCGGCACCAGGAAACTCGGGTCGGCCACCTGCACCAGCGACGGCACGACGGGAGCGGGCGTGAAGTCCATGCCCGACGCCTCGACGAGCGACAGCGCCGACCCGCGGTCCCAGCGCGCGAGCATCTCGACCTCGACCGCCACCTCCTCGGCCGAGAAGCCGGGGTGCAGGGCGGCGATCAGCTCGCCGGTCTCGTCGGTGAAGCCGGCCATCGACTCCAGGGCGCCGCTCTCCAGCGTCGGCAGACGGAAGGCCGGATCGGAGTAGATCGCCCGTCCGGGCATGAGCCGTTCGACGGCGAGGCCGAGCGTGAGGCCGCCCAGGGAGTGCCCGATGGCCAGCTCGGGGCGCGCGGGCACCGACTCCGCCAGCGACGAGGCGAACAGCTCGGGCGGGTAGGCGTCGGCGCGAGGGCTCTCGCCGTGGCCGGGGAGATCGACGGCGATGACCCGGTAGCCGCGCGCGGCCAGCTCGGGGCCCACCCGCCACCAGCATCGCGAGTCGGCCATGATGCCGTGGACGAGGACGGCCACGCGGTCGCCCGAACCCCATTCACGAGTGTGCAGCTTCATGCGGCAGCCTCTCCTGATTATACGTATAAGCAGTTGATACCATCCACCCCGTGAACACGACAAGGGGGGACCGCCCGCCGACCAGCGTCGACGTGGCCAGGGCCGCGGGAGTCTCACAGGCCACGGTCTCCTACGTGCTCACCGACAACCCCCACGCCCGGGTGAGCGAGGAGACCCGCAGGCGGGTCCGCGACGCCGCCGCCCGGCTCGGCTACGTCCCCGACGCGGCCGCCCGCGCGCTGCGTACGGGCCGCAGCGACATCGTGCTCATGCCGCTGTCGCGGGCCAGGACGGGCCGGCTGGCGCAGCAGGTGTCCGAAGAGCTGGAGGAGGAGCTCAGGGCCCGCGGCTACACCCTCGTCCAGTACGGCGAGCGCACCCTCAGGGGCGTGGCGGCGGCCAGGAGCTGGCTCGCCCTGCGGCCCTCGGCCGTCCTCGTCGAGGCCGCGCGGCTGACCAGGCCCGCCGTGGACCTGCTGCACGCCTCGGGCGTCCGGGCCGTCGTCGGCCTGTCCGACCAGCCCTCGCCGCTGGTGCCGGCCATGGTGTTCGACCACCGGGCCCTCGGCGCCGTGGCCGCCCGCCACCTGGTCGCACGGGGGAGCAGGCGGCTGGCGGCCGTCGTGCCCCGGGAGGAGGGCATCGACGCCATGGGGCGGGCCCGGCTGGCGGGGGTGCGGGAGGTCGTCCCCGGGGCCGCGCGCATCGACCTGGCCTTCTCCGAGGAGGAGGCGGGCCGGATCGTCCGCGCGGGCGACCTGCCCGACGGCGTGTTCGCCTACAACGACGAGTACGCGATGCTGCTGATCAGCGCGTTGCAGGACGCCGGTCTGCGGGTCCCCGGCGACGTCGCCGTGGTCGGCGCCGACGACCTGCCGATCTGCACGCTCATGCGGCCCCGGCTGACCACCGTGCACTTCGACGCCACCGCGAGCCCGGCCGATCTGGCGGGCGAGATCGACGGGATCGTCCGCGGCGTGCGGCCGTCCGCGGCGGGCGAGGTCGTCGCCCGGTTCGAGCCCCGGCTGGTGGTCCGGTCCAGCGCCTGAGGCCGTCGTCGGGCGCGTAACGAGTTGGACGCGCGCCTTGTCAGCCCTTCCCGCGCGACCTACAGTCCAGAGCAATCGTCGGTGATACGTATCATCACTGCTCGGAAAGGTCCCCCCATGGCTGAAGTTCTGAGCGGCGCGCACCGGGACACCCGGCGCCTAGGGCCGCTCTACCTGACGCTTCCGCTGGCCAACGTCGCCGTCATGTTCCTGTGGCTGAGTGTGGGCGCGTTCGTCCTGCCCGTTCACGTGCAGCGCATCACCGGCGTCAACGACGTGGCCGCGCTCGGCCTGGCCAACTCGATCGGCCCGCTCATGGCCACCCTTGCCAACCCGGTCTTCGGCCAGATCTCCGACCGGACCAGGTCGCGCTTCGGCCGCCGTTCGCCGTGGATACTCGGCTGCGTCCTGCTCGGCGTGCTCGCCCTGTTCGCGCAGGCCAACGCGGGCAGCGTGCTCATGCTCGGCGTCAGCTGGGCGGCCGTGCAGACCATCATGAACGGCTACCAGGCCGCCATGACCGCGATCCTGCCCGACCGGGTCCCGCCGAGCCGGTACGGCACCTACTCCGGCCTGTTCGGGCTCGGCACGCCGCTGGCCACGATCGCGGCGGCGATCATGTTCATCGTGTTCCCGCAGCTGGCCGCCGGCGGGGCGTACTACGTGACGATGGCGCTGCTGCTGGTCGCGGCGGTGCTGGTCGTCGTCGCGACGCCGGACACGTCCTCGGCGGGGACGGCGCGCGAGCCGTTCGGGCTGGGCGCGTTCCTGGCCGGCTTCCTGCGGCCGCTGAAGACCCCGGACTTCGCCTGGGCCTTCGTGTCGCGTTTCGGCGTCATGCTCGGATATTTCGTCATCTTTACCTTCAACCTCTTCCTCCTTGAGGACTTCATCAAGATCCCCAGGGGCGAGGTGGTCGCCACGATGGGCCTGCTGATGCTCATCGGCCAGGCCGCCACGCTGCTCGCGGTGCTCGTGATCGGCCCGATCTCCGACCGCCTCGGCCGCTTCCGGCTGTTCGCGCTCGTCGCCGGGCTGTCCTCGGCGGTGTTCCTGGGCATCCCGCTGGCGATGCCGACGTTCGGGGGCATGATCGTCTACAACGTCGCGCACGGCATCGCGTTCGGCGTCTACCTGGCCGTGGACATGGCCCTGGTGACGAAGGTGCTGCCGGACCCCGCCGACGCGGGCAAGGACATGGGCGTCATCAACATCGCCAACGCCGGGCCGCAGATCCTGGCGCCCGCCCTCGCCGCCGTCGTGGTGGGGACGGGCGGCTACCCGGCGCTGTTCGTCGTGGGCATTGTGATCTCGCTGGTCGGCTCCGTCGGGGTCCTCAGGATCAGGGGTGTGCGCTAGCGTCGGCGGCATGACGGAACTTGACCCCAGATTGCGTGCGATCACCGATTTGATGGTGTCCGAGGCGCGCGAAGGGGGCGGCAGGCACGAGTACGACGGCCAGATCCAGGACCTGTCGCCCGAGGGCGTGCGGGACGGCCTGACGCGCCTCGGCAAGGGCGACGCGCCGGCCGACCCGCACGACGCCGAGCACCTGGAGATCTTCGAGGAGGCCATGCGCACCCAGTTCGGCGAGCTGGAGCTGCACCGCAAGAACCCCCTGATCCACCTGTCCAACCTCGACCTGGCCTGCTACGACCGCGATTACGGCCCCGAGGCCGAGCGCGCCGCCGCCAGGGCGGCCCACCTCGCGCAGTGGCCCGCCGCCGTGGACGCCGCGATCGCTTCGCTGGACCAGGTCGCGGCCCCGGTCGCCGCGTCCCTGCTGGGCGCGGTCAAGGGCCTGGCCGCGGGCATCACCGACGAGGCCGCGATCGAGGCCCACGGCAGGCTCGTGGCGCACGTGGCGCGCGCCGCCGCCGAGGGCGACCCCGACGCCGCGCTCGGCGGCGCGGCCCTGGTCAAGCTCATGAGCAGCGCCGAGGGCCTGCCGGTCGACCTGGGCAGGCTGGCCGAGCGCGCCGACGCCGAACGCGACCGGCTCATGGGCCTGCTGGCCGAGTCCTGCGCCAGGCTCGGACGTACCGAGCGGCCCCTCGACGTCGTGCGCGAGCTGGTCAAGGACCACCCCGACGCCGACGGCGTGATCGAGGCGGCCAGGATCGGCACCGAACGGGCCATCGCCTTCACCCGCGAGAAGGACCTCGTGCCCTACCACGACGGCGAGTGCCTGGTCGGGCTGGCGCCGGAGTCGCGCCGCTGGGCCATGGCCATGATGGCGTGGAACTCGCCGGGCGAGCCCGAGGGGCCGTCCTGGTACCACATCACGCCGCCGGACGCGTCCTGGAGCGAGCAGGACCAGGAGGAGTGGCTGGAGGTCTTCAGCGCCACCACGCTGCCCGCGATCAACGTGCACGAGGTGGCCCCCGGCCACTTCTCGCACAGCCGCGCGCTCCGCCGGGCCCCCTCCGACGTGCGGCGGCTGCTGCAGTCGATGGCCTTCGTCGAGGGCTGGGCCCACTACGCCGAGGAGCTGTGCGTCGAGGAGGGCTACGCGCCCGACGACCCGCGCTTCGAGATCGGCGTCTGGGTGGAGGCGCTGATCCGGGTCACCCGGCTGGCCTGCGCGATCGGCGTGCACACCGGTCAGATGACGGTCGAGGAGGGCGCGCGGCGCTTCGAGTCCGACACCCACCTGGCCGGTCCGGCCGCGCTGTCGGAGGCCCGCCGCGCCTCCTTCGACCCGACGTACGGCCGCTACACCTGGGGCAAGCTGCTCATCCTCGACCTGCGCGAGCAGGCGCGCACGCAGTGGGGATCGGGCTTCACGCTCCAGCGCTTCCACAAGGCGCTGTTCGACCTCGGCTCGCCGCCCCTGGGCCTGATCGGCGCGATCCTGTAGCGTCGGGGTAGCCGAGCGAGCGCTAGGGAGGTTCAGGCGGTGCGTGAACTGTCCGGCAGGGTCGCGGTGGTGACGGGCGCGGCCAGCGGCATCGGCAGGGCCCTGGCCGTCCGGTTCGCCGCCGAGGGCATGGCGTTGATGCTGGCCGACGTCGATCCCGGCGGGCTGGCCGAGACGGCCGCGCTCGCGCGGAAGGCGTCCGCCGGGCCGGGTGAGGTGCTCACGCAGGTCACCGACGTCTCGGACGCGGCGGCCGTGCAGCACCTGGCCGACCGGAGCTTCGGCGAGCTGGGCGCGGTGGACGTGCTGTGCAACAACGCCGGCGTCTATCAGGGCGGCCGCCTGTGGACCAGGACCGCCGAGGACTTCGCCTGGCTGCTCGGCGTGAACCTGTGGGGCGTGCTGCACGGCGTGCGCGCGTTCGTGCCGCGCATGATGGCACAGGACACCGAGGGGCACGTCGTCAACACCGTGTCCGTGGCCGGGCTGCTCGCCGCGCCCGGCGCGGGCGGTTACGCGCTCACCAAGTACGCCGCGCTGGCCGCCTCGCAGTCGCTGGCCCAGGACCTCGCCGCCGTGGGTTCCAAGCTGCGCGTGACCGCGCTGTGCCCCGGCGCGGTCAGGACGCGGATCGACGACTCGGCCCGGTCCCGCCCGGCCGGCCTGGTCACCACCCCGACGGACGACGAACGGGCCGCCCGCGAGGCCGTCGGGGCGGCCTTGGCGCGCGGCGTCGAGCCCGCCGAGATCGCCGCCCTGGTCGTGCGGGCCATCCACGAGGAACGGTTCCTCGTGCTGACCCACCCCGAGTTCGCCGACCGGCTGCGCAGGCAGACCGAGCTGCTGCTGGCCGGCGAACTGCCCGGCGCTACCAGCGGCGCTCGTGGGCCAGCACGCTCACCACGCTCCCGCGCCGCGGATTGACCAGCAGCCGGACGAAGTCGCCCGGCAGCACGTCCTGGTAGACGCGCTCCTTGGCCCGGTACGCCGGCGCCCGCTCCGACGTGCCGTCGTGCACCGCCAGGTAACAGGTGCGCGAGGAGGTCAGGTCCTCGCCGTGCTCGGTCACGATCCAGCGCTTGACCACCCGCCCCTCGACCTCCTGCCGTTTGGGCGCGCCGCCGTCGCGCGTGGCGGGCTCGACCAGGACGCCGCGCCACCCGTCGCCGGTGAAGATCCACTCCTGCCGCGGGTCCACCGGAGCCGGCTCGGGCCCGGCCACCTCGCGGCCGAGCGGCGTCAGCACGAACCCGCGCCCGCCCAGCAGCAGCGCGGCCCCGGCCACGAACGCCCCCGCCGTGGCGATCCAGCCGGGCCACGACACGCCCGCCTGCGAGATGGTGACGTACCAGGGCACGGCCAGCCCGGCGGCCAGCAGCAGCGGCACGAGCATGCTCTGCCAGCGCCGCCGCGCCAGCCCCAGGTCGATGGCGCTCTGCCGGATCAGGGGCACGAACTCGGCGTCGAGGTCGCCGCTGTCCGGCATCAGGGCGACGACCGGCGCCTGCGGCGCTCCGCCCATCCGCGCCGCCACCCGGTCGAGCACCCATCGCTCGTACGGCCACACCTGCCCCTCGCCGGTCGCGGAGAGGGTGAGCCGGTCGTCCCGGATCGTCAGGAACCCGCGTCTGGCCAGCTCGAAGACCGTGGCGTGGAAGACCTCGCCGGCCCGCAGCCCGCGTAAGAGCTCGACGACGGCGGGCGGCGCCGGGGGAGCAGGGGCCGCCGGGGGCGCGGCGGCCCGGCGCGTCGTCAACCCGAACGCGGCGGCCAGCGCGGCGAACCACAGGGCCCACGCCGAGGCCGGCCAGACAAGATCCACCGTTCTGTGTTAGCACGAGTGACGGTGTGAGGCCAGGCGTAATACCCGAGGCCGATACAATGAAGGCACCGCATTTCGCCTTTGGGGGGTTCTCACGGTGTCTGAATTCGACACAGTGCTGGTGGTCGACTTCGGCGCACAGTACGCGCAGCTCATCGCCAGGCGGGTGCGCGAGTGCCACGTCTACTCCGAGATCGTGCCGTCGTCGATGTCCGTCGAGGAGATGATGGCCAAGAAGCCGAAGGCGATCATCCTGTCCGGCGGCCCGTCGTCGGTCTACGCCGAGGGCGCGCCGCCCGTGCCGCACGGCCTGTTCTCGACCGGTGTGCCCACGTTCGGCATCTGTTACGGCTTCCAGGCCATGGCCCAGGCGCTGGGCGGCGAGGTCGCCCGCACGGGCGTCGCCGAATACGGCGGCACCGCGCTGGAGGTGCTAAACGAGGGCGTCATCTTCCAGGGGCTGCCCGCCGCGCAGACCGTCTGGATGTCCCACGGCGACAGCGTGGCCGCGGCCCCCGAGGGCTTCGCGGTCACCGCCTCCACGAGCGAGACGCCGGTCGCCGCCTTCGAGCACCCCGAGCGCGGCCTGTACGGCGTGCAGTTCCACCCCGAGGTGCTCCACTCCGAGCACGGTCAGGCCGTGCTCAAGCACTTCCTCGACGCGGCCGGCTGCCGTCCGTCGTGGACCATGCTCAACATCGTCGAGGACTCCGTCGAGGCCGTGCGCCGGCAGGTCGGCGACGGCCGGGCCATCTGCGCGCTGTCGGGCGGCGTCGACTCCGCGGTGGCCGCGGCGATCGTCCAGCGGGCCATCGGCGACCGGCTGACCTGCGTCTTCGTCGACCACGGGCTGCTGCGCAAGGGCGAGGCCGAGCAGGTCGAGCGCGACTTCGTGGCCGTCACGGGCGTCAAGCTGCGCGTCGTCGACGCCGCCGACCGCTTCCTGAAGGCGCTGGAGGGCGTCACCGACCCGGAGGAGAAGCGGAAGATCATCGGCCGCGAGTTCATCCGCGTCTTCGAGGACGAGCAGCGCGCCATCATGGCCGACGGCCCGGTCGACTTCCTGGTCCAGGGCACCCTCTACCCCGACGTCGTCGAGTCCGGCGGCGGCACGGGCACCGCCAACATCAAGTCCCACCACAACGTCGGCGGCCTGCCGGAAGACCTCCAGTTCAAGCTGGTCGAGCCGCTGCGCGCGCTGTTCAAGGACGAGGTCCGCAGGGCCGGCGAAGAGCTCGGCCTGCCGCCCGCCATGGTCTGGCGGCAGCCGTTCCCGGGCCCCGGCCTCGGCATCCGCATCGTCGGCGAAGTCACCCGCGACCGCCTGGCGCTGCTGCGCGAGGCCGACGCCATCGCCCGCGAAGAGCTCTCCCGCGCCGGCCTCGACCGGCAGATCTGGCAGTGCCCGGTGGTGCTGCTGGCCGACGTGCGCTCGGTGGGCGTGCAGGGCGACGGCCGCACCTACGGCCACCCGGTCGTGCTCCGGCCGGTGACGTCCGAGGACGCGATGACGGCCGACTGGGCCCGGGTGCCCTACGACGTCCTGTCGCGCATCTCCACTCGCATCACCAACGAGGTGCGTGAGGTCAACCGGGTGGTGGTCGACGTCACGAGCAAGCCCCCGGGCACCATCGAGTGGGAATAGCGCCGTGTGCGAACGGCCCGGACCGGTTGACGGTTCCGGGCCGTTCGCATGTCCGGCCATGAGCGGTTAAGGCAGGTCAGGGCGTTGGTTATGGTGGAAGGAGGTCGATTCGCCAGACCCCCTCGACCCCGGCCCGTTACGATTGCTCAGCTCATGGACGCATACCGCAAAGTTTCTTGGGAAAAGTGTGTGCGTTTGGGCCACTTCTTGGCCGTAGTGGGCAGTGGGGCACCTGAGGCGTCGATTCGTTAGAGCTCGGTGCCGGTGACGAAGGGTGCAATTGCCAACATGGCCCATGCGAGTGAGGATGTCCGGCAGCCGTTGGTGTTGCTCGTGGAGGACGATCCGCAGGATGCGCTGATCGTCCAGGAGCTGCTGGAGGACAGCGGCCTTGCCGTCCGGCTGGAGTGGGCGCGTTCGGTGGACGAGGCCCGCAGGGCGCTGGCCCGCCTGCGTCCCCAGTGCGTGCTGCTCGACCTCGGCCTGCCCGACGCCTACGAGTTCTCCGCGCTGTCGTCGGTGCTGGAGGAGGCCGGGGACGCCGCGGTCGTCGTGCTGACCGGCCTGGCCGAGGAGAGCGCGGGCCTCGCCGCGGTGACCGCCGGAGCCCAGGACTACCTGGTCAAAGGCCGGGTCGAGGCCGAATGGCTGGGCCGCACGCTGCGCTACGCCATGCAGCGCAAGCAGGCCGAGCAGGCGGCCGTGGCGCTGCACACCGCACGTGTGCGCGCCAAGGAGAACGCCCGCCTGGAGCGCGGCCTGCTGCCGACGCCGCTGCTGCAGGAGATGCCCCTGGAGGTCGCCTCCCGCTACCGGGCCAGCCGCGGCTCGGCCACGCTCGGCGGCGACTTCTTCGACGTGGTCGAGACCGACGACAAGGTCGTGCACGCGGTGATCGGCGACGTCTGCGGCCACGGGCCCGACGAGGCGGCGCTCGGCGTCTGCCTGCGCATCGCCTGGCGGGCGCTGGTGCTCAACGGCATGACCGGCGTCCCGCTGCTGCGCCAGCTCGAACGTATCCTGCGGGCCGAGCGGGCCGGCTCGGAGGTCTTCGTCACGATGTCCACGGTCGTCCTGGAGCCCGACCGGCACACGATGCGCGTCTGGCGCGCCGGGCATCCCGGCCTGCTGGTGCACACGGCCGACTCGGTGGTCCTCGCCGACCCGCGGCAGGGGCCCGCGCTCGGCCTGCCCATCGAGGCCGACTGGGAGGAGGACCTGCTGGAGCTGCCCGAGGGCGGCGGCGTGACGCTCTACACCGACGGCCTCTTCGAGCGCCGGCTGCCGGGCGACCCGCCGCGGTGGCTGGGCGAGGAGGGCCTGCTGGAGCTGTCCTCCCGGTGGACGGGCCTGGGCAGCGAGGAACTGCTCGACGCGATCCTCGCCGACGTCGAGGCGGCCGCCGTCCACGACGCGGCGGCCGACGACGTCGCCGTCGTGCACCTGCGCTGGAAAGACGAATCGTGAGCGAACAGGCGTCCGTGCTGGAGAGGCAGTCCGTGCAGAAGGTTTCCCGTACGCGTGGCGGCGAGCAGGGCTGGCGGCGGCTGACCGTCCACGGCTGGTTCGTGCTGATGATCGCGGCTGTTTCGGTCCTGGTGGTCACCTGCGTCGTGGTCGCCACCGTGATGCTCGACCGCACCGCGCGGCTGTCCGACCAGGTCATCCTGCGCATCTCGCCGGCCAGGATCGAAGCCGCCCAGTTGCGCAGCACGCTGATCGACCAGGAGACCGGCGTACGCGGTTTCCTGCTGACCGGCAACGAGGACTTCCTCCAGCCGTACACGGCGGGCGTGGCGGCCGAGCTGCGCAGCCGCGAACGCATCGCCACGCTCATCGGCGACCGTCCGGAGCTGGTCGGCGAGCTGAACGCGGTCAGGGACGCGGCGGCCACCTGGCGGCGCGACTACGCCGAGCCGCTCACCGCCGACAAGCGGGCCGACGGGGTCATCTCCGCCGCCCGCATCGAGGACGGCAAACACGCCTTCGACCAGATCAGGGCGCTGCTCGACCGGCAGGACGACCGGCTGGCCGACGCCCGGCAGCGCGCCCAGGACGAGCTGCGACAGGTCGAGCAGGTCCGGAACATCGCCTTCCTCGTCATGCTGATCCTGTTCCTGGCGGCCGGCGTCGCGATGGCGGTGCTGCTGCGGCGGGCGGTCGGACGGCCGCTCGACGAGCTGCGCGAGGCCGCCCGTGACATCGCCGCCGGCGACTTCGACCGGGCCATCCCCGCCAGCGGGCCGGCCGACATCCGCGAGGTCGCCCGGGACGTGGAGTCGATGCGCACGAAGATCGTCTTCGCCCTCGAGGAGTTCCGCAAGCAGCACGTCGTGCTGCGCGAGCAGGCGGCCGGCCTCGACGCCCAGGCCGAGGAGCTGCGGCGGTCGAACGCCGAGCTGGAGCAGTTCGCCTACGTCGCCTCGCACGACCTCCAGGAGCCGCTGCGCAAGATCGCCACGTTCTGCCAGCTCCTCCAGAAGCGCTACGGCGACGTGCTCGACGAGCGCGGCGTCCAGTACATCCACTTCGCCGTGGACGGCGCCACCCGCATGCAGGTCCTGATCAACGACCTGCTCACCTTCTCCCGCGTCGGCCGCCTGTACGACGACCGCAAGCCGGTCGACCTGGCGGAGTCGCTCGACAAGGCGCTGGTGGACCTGTCGGCGGTGATCGAGGAGACCGGCGCCGAGATCGAGCGGCCCGACCCGCTGCCCAACGTGATCGGCGACCCCACCATGCTCGGCATGCTCTGGCAGAACCTCGTCGGCAACGCGCTGAAGTTCCGCGCCCCCGACCGCGCCCCCCGCATCCGGATCACCTGCGAGCAGCGGGAGAACGAGTGGCTGTTCTCGGTCACCGACAACGGCATCGGCGTGGAGGCCGAGTTCGCCGATAAGATCTTCATCATCTTCCAGCGCCTGCACAGCCGGGAGGCCTACAGCGGCACCGGCATCGGCCTGGCGATGTGCAAGAAGATCGTGGAGAACCACGGCGGTACGATCTGGCTCGACACCGGCCACACCGAGGGAGCCCGGATCAGCTTCACCCTGCCCGCCGTCACCGACGAAGGAGCAACCGCATGACCGTCCAGCCCATCGAAGTGCTCCTGGTCGAGGACGATCCCGGTGACGAGCTCATCACCCGCGAGGCGTTCGAGGACAACAAGATCCGCAACAACCTCCACGTCGTGCGCGACGGCCTGGAGGCGCTCGACTTCATCTACCAGCGCGGGGCGCACGTGGGTGCGCCGCGGCCCGACCTCGTCCTGCTCGACCTCAACCTGCCCAAGTACGACGGGCGGCAGGTGCTGGAGAAGATCAAGGGCGATCCGGAGCTGCGGGCGATCCCGGTCGTCGTCCTGACCACCTCCTCGGCCGAGGAGGACATCCTGCGCAGCTACAAGCTGTTCGCCAACGCGTACGTGACCAAGCCGGTCGACCTTGAGCAGTTCATGGCCGTCATCCGGCAGATCGACGAGTTCTTCGTCACCGTGGTGCGGCTGCCGGGCCGTACCCGGCTGCCCGACGGCCAGGGCCTGGCCTAGTCGGCCTGGTCGTCCGTCCCGGTCGCCTGGCCTGGTCGTTCGGCCTGGTCGTCCGGCCCGGTCTCGGCGGCGGGCTTGGTCCCGGCGGCGGGCGGGGCCGGCCGGCGCAGTGCGCGCCGCGCCGACCGGGCCGCGGCGAGCAGCAGCCGCCCGGCGCTCGCCAGGAGCAGCGGCACCAGCAGCAGCCCGACGAAGATCGGCGCGGCCATGTACCGGAAGTCCTGGGCCGAGATGTTGGCCAGCACGGCGAGCTGCTGCCCGGCCACGACCGCCGCCACCCCGACCACGTAGCGGTTGCGCAGGGCCAGCGCCCCCAGCGCCACCGCCGCGTACGACAGGTAGGCCCACGAGGCCCCCCGCCACAACACCCAGTCCCACTGCGGGAGCAACGCCCCCGTCAGCCAGGGCTCGGCCACCTGGTTCAGCTCGGCCGACAACGGGCGGAGCGAGAACACCCCCCGCCCGGCGAAGTCCGGCACCTTGCCGGGCCCCACGTAGGTGTCGGCGGTGGGCCGCCGCGAGAACCGGTAGGTCATCCCGCCCACCACGTACGGGTCCTGGACCGGGCTCCACGCGATCGCACCCCGGCACAGGCGGGTGCCGACGATCATCCCGGGATCGTCGGCCAGCAGCCGTTCCCACAGGCCGAGCAGCTCGCCCGCGTGCGCGTCGGCGGCCGGCCAGCTGAAGTCGCGGCGCCAGATCATCAGGTTGACCGTGGCGCAGGTGCCGCCCTCCCACCACCTGCTGAGCGGCGCGACCGAGGCCATCAGCGCCTTGTCCCGCTCGGTGAACAGCTCAGGACGCTCCCTGAACGCCACCGCCACGTCGGCGAAGGCCGTGTGGTAGACGTACGTGCTGGACGGCGGCGTGATGCCGAACCGCGGGAACAGCAGGTTCGTGAGCAGCAGCGGCACGGCGGCGGCCACCGTGCCGACGAGCGCGAGCCGTACCCGCCGCGTGGCGACGACCACCAGCAGGACGACGACGGCGATGCCCACCACCAGGAAGCCGTTCGCGCGGAACAGCCCGAGCAGCGTCATGAGCACGCCGAGCCCGGCCAGGGAGACCCGCCGGCGCGCGGCCATGCGCGCGCAGACCCCCGCGATCATGATCGCGCAGATCGTGAACGGCACGTCCTTCCACAACGTGACCGTGAACGCCCCCACGGTCGGCGTCAGGGGAGCCAGCACCGCCACCAGCGTCGTGGCCCACCGCGGCGCGCCCAGCGCCCCGAGCGACCGCGCCAGGTACGTCAGCGCCCCGGCCATCGCCGTGGTCTGCGCGAACGTGACCGCCCCGAGGTCACCCGTCCTGGTGAAGCTCAGCCACAACAGCGCGTCGTAGGCCACCGAATGATCGCTCACCCAGGGCCCGACGATCGTGTGGCTGAGATAGAGCACCGAGTCGCGGCTGAACAGCCCGGGGTAGAAGGCCGCCCACCAGCAGGCGAGCACCGCCTGAATGATCAAGAAGGTGACGAGGGCGGCCCACGGCCTGGGACGTGCGGCGGCGGGGCTGACACTCTCCATGGTTCCGGCACTCAGGAGGGGGACGTGCTCAGAAGTAGCTCACTCCGGAGTCGGGCCCCTTGCCGCGTAGCAGCGTGGGGACGGTGACGAGGGTGTAGCCCTGCTTCTTGAGCTCCTTGAGGATCTCGGGCATCGCCTTGACGGTCTGCGGGACCGTGTCGTGCATGAGGATGACGCCGTCGCGCTTGGCCAGCTTGAGCACGGTCGCCTTGATCTTCCTGGCGTCGCGCAGCTTCCAGTCGAGAGTGGTGCCCGTCCACAGGATCTCGGCGAGGTCCTGCTGGTCGGCCATGCGCAGCACGCGTTCGTCGGTGTGCCCGTAGGGCGGGCGGTACATCGTCGGCCGGCGGCCCGTGGCGTCCTGGATGAGGGCCTGGGTGGTGCGCAGCTCTTCGATGATGGCGTTGTCGGCCAGCGTCGGCAGCGAGGGGTGGGAGTAGGTGTGGTCGCCGATCGCGTGCCCCTCCGCGGCCTGCTGCCGGGCCAGCGCCGGGCGGCGCTCGACCTGCTTGCCGACGAGGAAGAAGGTGGCCTTGGCCTCCTCCTTCTTGAGTGCCTTGAGCAGCGTCGCCGTGTGCTCGCTCGGGCCGTCGTCGAAGGTCAGCGCCAGGCACTTGAGCCGGGCGCAGTCGATCTTCGGGGCGGCGGCCGCGGGCGTGGCGGTCAGGGCCAGGGTGGCCGCGAGGAGGGCGTGAATCACCACACGCGACAGCCTAGAACCATCCGGGCCCGCCCGCGCACCGGACATCGACTTGAGATCTGACCCCGGCCTGTGGTCCGGAACCCGTCACCTGCCCAGTCTGGCCCGCAGGAACAGCGTCACGCCCTTCAACGACCTGACCGGCAGGTAGCGCTCGGCGCGCACCACCATCGACAGGCCCGCGTTCACCACCGCGGGCGTCCGCTGCAGGTCGCTGCCCCTCGACCGCCGCCGGTGCCGGGCCACCAGCGGACGCAGCAGCACGTTCCAGCTCCACAGCCGGTCCACCTTCAGCCCGGCCTTCTCCACCACGACGGTCAGCGTGTCCCGGCCGTAGCGGCGTACGTGGCCCACGGCGTCGTCGTGCGCCGACCACAGCGCCATGTCGCACGGGACGGCGATCAGCGCGTGCCCGCCGGGCGCCAGCACCCGGGCGATCTCCTCGGTGACCAGGTGGTCCTCGTGGATGTGTTCGAGCACGTCGAACGCGGTCACCAGGTCCATGCTCGACGACTCGAACGGCAGCGCCCGCGCGTCGGCGTGCACGGCCTTGAGCCCGCGTTCCCTGGCCACCTCGACCGCCGTCTCGCAGTAGTCCGTCGCGGTGGCGTCCCAGCCCGCCTCGACCAGCACCCGGGTGTTCCCGCCGCCGGCCGCGCCGACGTCCAGCGCCCGCCCGGGACGGCCCAGCTCGCGCAGCTCCCTGCGCAGGATCGCCCGGCGCTCCCGGTACCACCAGTGAGTGTCCTCGAGTTCGAGCAGCCGGCGGATCTCAGTGGTTTCCATGTGGTTGGTTCCTTGTGCGGGAGAAGACCCAGCGGTCCAGAGCGGTGAAGCGGATCAGGGTGAGCAGTCCGTACGTGGCGACCACCGCGCTCATCTCCATCAGCCGCCCGGCCCCCGGGGACACGCTGCGCAGGCCGAGCACGGCGGAGGTGGTCAGGAGGTAGTTCGCCAGGAAGAGCAGCGCCGCCCGGAGGTGCATCGCGGTACGCCGTCCGCCCAGCCGGTTGAACGTCCAGCGCCGGTTCGCCTCGGTGTTGACGAACCCGGTGAGCACCAGCGCGCCCAGGTTGGCCGGCGCGGGCGCCCAGACGCCGCGCAACGGCAGGTAGATGAGCGCGTACAGCAGGACGGAGAACACGCCGATCGCGGCGAACGAGGCGAACTTCGCCAGCGTCACCGCCCTCGGCCGGGCGACCACCGCGTCGGGATGCGTGGGCGTGAGCTCCGCACGCGCCACCTCGACGTCGGCCCGGCCCGTCGACATCGACCAGGCGACCCTGGCCAGGCCCTTCAGGTCGTCGATCGCCGTCCTGACCACGCGGACGCGCGAGTCGGTGTCCTCGATCCAGTCGACCGGCACCTCGTGCACGCGCAGGCCGTTGTGCTCGGCCAGCAGCAGCAGCTCGGTGTCGAAGAACCAGGCGTCGTCCTCGATCTTGTCCATGAGCGGCCGGACCACGTCCGTCCTGGCCGCCTTGAAGCCGCACTGGGCGTCGCTGAACCTGACCCCGAAGCCGTACCTGAGCAGCGCGTTGTAGCTGCGCGAGACCACCTCGCGGCGGATCGAGCGCAGGGTGCGGGCGCTGTGCGCGAGCCGGGTGCCGATGGCGATCTCGGAATGCCCGCTCGCCACCGCGGCGACCAGCGGGAACAGCGCGCCGAGGTCGGTGGACAGATCGACGTCCATGTACGCGACGATGTCGGCCGGGCTCTCCCGCCAGGCCGCCTTGAGCGCGGCTCCGCGGCCCCGGATGTCGAGCCGGCGGGCGTGCACCCGGTCGTGCTCGGCGGCCAGCCGGGTGGCGATGGGCCAGGTGTCGTCGGTGCTGCCGTTGTCCACGACCGTGATGCGCCACGGCAGCGGGAACCTGTCCTCCAGGAACCCGGTCAGCGTGCGCACGCAGCCCGGCAGCGCCCGCTCCTCGTTGAGCACCGGGATGACGATGTCGACGGTCGCCAGGCCGGCCGAGGTGTCCAGGACGTTGGGGCTCGGGTCCATGGCGGCGCGCGTGTCCATAGAATTCCTGATCGCTTGCGGCGGTAGGTTCACGGAAATGGTGCTGGGGGCGTCCAGCGGGGCGCGTGCCGTTTCTTGTCACCATTCCATGAACGGGCACAAGCTTTACCCGGTCGTGAGCTCGTACACGGAGACGTCGGCGTTGCGAAAGCGCAGTTCGGCGTATTTCTCCAACGCCGGATCATTACTGGTGAACAGCCATTTGACGCCGTATTTCCACCGGAGCCTGCCGACGTTCGCCGCTGACGGCTCGCGGAAGGCCGCGTCGTTGTCCGCCAGCCTGGCCTGGTCGGCGAACGGCACCTGGAGGTAGGGGGTCACGAACATCTCGGCGCGCGACAGCGTGCTCTCGGCGTACGCCCAGCCCTCGATCAGCACCCGGCGCTCGGTGAACCCCGAGACCCAGAAGTGCCTGCTGTCGCACGTACGGCGGGGCGCCGGGTTGCGGCAGTGGAGGTCGGTGGCCACCACGTCGCCGGGCGAGGAATGATCGCGCAGCCACCGTCCGGCCTCCAGCGCCCCGGCCGGGATCAGCCGCTCGCGCTCCCACGGCTCGGGCGCGACGTGCACGACCACCTCCCGCAGCGAGGCCGGCGCCGCGTACCCCGCCAGGAGCGCCACCACCGCCAGCGAGAACCCCCTGCGCCGGAACGCCAGCACCACCACGGCCACCCCCGCGAGCACCAGGTACGGCACCAGCACCCGCACCAGCGCCGCGCCCGGCGGCACCAGCCGCGAGGCCGCGACGGCCACGCCCGCCCCCGCCCCGGCCAGGCCCGCGACCACCGCCCACGGCACCCGCCGCCGCTCCACGGCCGCCGCCACCCCGCACACCGCGGCCACCGACAGGTACGGCCGCACCCCCTCCAGGAAGTAGAGCTGCGCGTCGGACGGATGGCCGAGCACCATGATCGCGCCGATGCCCGCCAGCCCGACGCCGACCGGCAGCAGCACCGCCGGGTCCAGCAGCCGGGCCTTCAGCGCCGCCACGCCGCCCCACACGCACGACAGGCAGAACAGGTGCACACCGGCGAACACCAGCACCGGCCCCCACGGCTCGGCGGCCAGCGCGGGCGGCTGCACGTCCGCCACCACCCCCCACAACGTGCGCATCGTGGCGAACGGCGCCACCACCGTGCCCTGCGCCCCCCGCCCGAACACCACGAACTGCGCGATCAGCAGGCAGCCGAACGTGATCGCCGCCGGCACCGCCCACTCCCGCGGCAGCCGCCGCTCCACCGGCAACCGCACGACCAGCACGAACACCAGCCCGGCCAGCAGCAACGGCAGGAACGTCGCCTTCGCCCCCGTCAGCGCCAGCAGCAGCACGGCCACCGCCGCCCACCCTCTCGGCCGCATGGCGGTGAGCACCAGCATCACGGGCGCGAACAACAACGCGCCGAACGTCTGCGTCGGGCTGGCCCACGCGGTGAACATCGACCGCGAGGTGAACACCACGCCCTCCTGCAACACCGGGGCGAACAGGAAGTACGTGACGCCGACCGCCGCCACCCCCGCCCCCCACCGCCCGCCGAGCCGCCGCCCGAGCACCGCCACCAGCACGACCATCGCGAACGTCATCGGCAACGTGGACAGCCGGTAGACCAGCGTCACCGGCTCGATCCCGGTGACCCAGCTCGTGGCCGCCATCTCGGCGTAGACGAACCAGTGGTAGGACAGCCGCTCGCCCAGCACCGACGGCACCGTGGGCGGCACGTGGTTCCTGACCTCGCCGAGCAGGGCCAGGTGGTAGGGCATGTCGACGTACGCGTCGGTGATCGGCACGCGGTAGAGCGAGCGGGCGCAGAAGGCCAGCAGGTAACCGGCGACCCCCGCCAGCGACCAGGCGCACCACCAGGGCATCCGTTCGGGATCGGCCCGGCCCCGCCAGTGACGCCGCAACCGCGGCACCGCGAGGAACGCCGCGACGGCGGCGACCGGCCAGCCCAGGACGAGCAGCGGCAGGCCGGCCGCGCGGGCGGGGATGTAGACCAGGACCTCGACCGCGTACCCGAGGGCCAGCCCGGCGGCCACGTCCTCGGCGAACGACCGGCCGCCGCCGGTGAGGGCCCGCCAGAGCAACGTCCCGGGCAGCGCCACCCCGAGCACGACGTACGCGCCGAAGGCCGCCAGATCGACTGCCGGAACGCCGCACCAGAGCAACACCCAGGCCGCCGCGCCCAGCACCGTCCCGGCCGGCAGCCACCCGCCGAGCAGCCGCCGCACCCATTCCGATGCCCGTGGCCCCTTGACCGCGGGCTCCGCCACCACAGCCGTCATCCCGAAGCCACCCCCTCACGCCCCCGAGCCCCGACCAGGGACGGCGGGCCCTCTCCGGCCCGCACGACCACGAAGGAGAGCGCCAGGGGGGCGGGTGCCTCTCGTCCCGGATCATCGCCCGGCGGCGCGATGGCCCGCGGAGGAACGGTCGTCATCGGTGCTGCGGCCCCGTGCGCGGCCGGTTCGTCCGATGAGGGCTCATCTGACCACGGTCACCAGTCGCGTGAACTCGCCCGGCAGGTCGACGCCGTCCCACACCCGGTGGAAGCTCAGCGCGCTGCCCACCGGCACCATGCGATCGACCCCGCGCCCGGCGAGCTCCCGGGCCAGCTCCTCCAGCTCGCCCAGCGAGAAGCCGAAGTGGGTCAGCGTCTGGTCCTTGCGCTCGACCAGCGGGATCAGCTCCGCCAGGGTACGCACCCGCGCATGCGCGAACGTGCCAGCGCCCAGCCACCGCCGCGGCATCGCGGCCGCCGCCGCCAGCGTCACGTTGGCCAGCGCGTTGCCCCGGAACTCGATCAGATCGACCAGCCCGTCGGCGGCCAGCCCGTAGACCGAGACCCGCTTCTCCACCGCCATCGCCGCGTCGACGTCCCAGCCGCGCCCGGCCAGCACCCGCGACACCTGCTCGGTGAAGTCGGCCCGCGCCGCCTCGCAGGCGTCGTCGGCCCCCACCCAGAACACGGTGCGGGGCGAGGAGCAGGCGGCCTGGTCGAACCAGTAGCTGTCGTTGACGAACCCCTCGGCCGCCGCCACCCTGGCCGCGCGCGGCGCGCACAGCCAGGCCGCCGCGTTCACCACCGCGAACGACGAGCGGTCGGGGAAGGTCAGGTCGCGGGCGTGCGGCGCGAGCGGATGGCGGCGCACCTCGCGTACGGTGTCGTCGCCGCCCCAGATCACCCGCAGGTCGCAGGCCGCCGACAGGGCGGCGGTGACCGCCTCGGCCCGCCGGTCGTAGGAGACGATGCGCTGCGTGGCCGTCACCACCGGATCGGCGTCGGCCAGCGCCTCCCGGAGCGTGTCGAGGACGACCTCGGCGACCGCCCCCGCGCGCGGCGACAGGCGGACGACGTTGCGGTTGCCCATCAGGGCCGACAGGGCCCAGGAGTAGACGAAGACGGTGTCGACGTTCGCCGGCGGGAGGTGGAAGACCAGGCCGCGCGGCACGCGTACGTGCGGGGTGCGCAGCTCTTCGAGGGTGCGGGCCAGCTCGCTGGGCCGCAGGAAGAACCCCAGCGAGCCCAGCTCGGGATGGCGGCGGGCCAGCGCGGGCCGCAGCAGCCGCTTGCCGAACGCCGCCAGGAACCCGCGCACCCGCTCGTCGCCCACCTCAAGGGGCGCGCCCTGCCGCACCTGCGCGACCAGCTCCTCCACGGGGACGGGCGAGCCGCCGGGAGGAAAGCGCACCTCGACCCCGCCCGCGTCGCCCACTCGCGGGATCCGGGTGGTGATCGATCGATCGCTCATCAGCCGCCCTGCCCGAACGTGTCGCTGCAGCCGCGCGCCTCGGCCCGCGGCAACCTGCCCAGCACGGTGAACCGCTTGCCCGGCCAGTGGCCGTCGTCGACGCCGTGCACCACGCCGAGGTCTTCGGTCAGCAGCGCGTGGCCGGGATAGGAGGTGGGCAGGGTGCTGACCACCTCGATCAGCCCCGGCTCGCCGGGCGGGGCCTCCCGCCAGGTGCCGGGGTCGCGGATGACGACGTCGGCGAAGTCGGGGCAGTAGAGCCCGTCGCCGTCGGGGCCCTCCAGGAAGACCGTGCCGATCTGCTCGACCATGCCGTAGAAGTTGTGGACCCTGGTCAGCCCGCACTCGGCCGCCAGCCGCCGGCGGAAGGCGTCGTTGTCGACGGCCTGCTCGGCCAGCCGCTTCCAGCCGCCCGAGTGGATCAGCACGCCCCGGGACAGGTCGGCCCCGAGGCCGAGCAGGTGGAGCCAGACCATGAAGGTGAACCCGAAGACCAGGAACGGCTCGCCGCCGTGGCGGGCCAGGAACGCCTCGACGGCCGCCTTGTCGACCTCGCCCTGCTCGTCGAGGACGAAGGTGTGGTCTCTGCCGAAGTTCATCATCCCGAGCACCCCGGCCCCCCGGGCGCTCAGGGCCGGGCCGCGGACGACCGAGCGGCCGTCGACGATCAGCATGGGCAGCCGCCGCTCGCCCAGCACCGCCCGCAGGGTCGCGGCCAGCATGCGCGGCTGCGCGGCGGCCGCCTCCCGGTCGAGGTAGACCCGGCTCGGCCGCTGCCCGGTGGTGCCGCTGGAGGTCAGGACCCGGAACACCGCCTCGGCCGGGACGCTGCGCAGCTCGTGGGTCTTGAACAGCCGCACCGGCAGCCATGGCAGGTCGGCCACCCGCTCGTAGGGCGGGCGGGCGCCGATCGCGTCGAGGATCCGCCGGTAGGGCGGGCACGCCCGCCGGTGCCGCTCGGTCAGCGCCGCCAGCTCCCCGGCCAGCACCTCCTCCCGGGCGGCCGCGTCGAGCGTGAACACGCTCACCGCCCGGCCTCCGACTCCAGCGCCCGGTAGTCGATCTTGCCGGTGGGCAGCAGCGGCAGCCGTTCGACGGCGCGCACGTCGAAGCCGCTCCAGTGGAGCCGCAGCTCGGCGCCCAGCCGGCGGGCCAGGTTGCGGCACCCGGCCGCGTCGAGCCCTTCGGCCCACACCGTGACCCGGTCGTCGCCGCTGGTCGCCGCGACCGGCACGGTGTCGCGCAGCAGCTGCTCGACGTCGTCGAGGCTGACCCGTACGCCGAAGATCTTGGCGATGCGCCGGAGCCGGCCGGTGACGTAGAGGAAGCCCTCGTCGTCGAGCCGGCCGAGGTCGCCGGTGCGCAGCACCCCGCCCAGGTCGTCGGGCCTGGCCAGGTCGGCGGCGGTCTCGGCGTAGCCCATCATCACGTTGGGCCCGTGGTAGACGACCTCGCCGCCGTCGATCGTCAGCCGTCCGCCGGGGACGGCCTGCCCGGCCGAGCCCGGCTTGTCGGCGAGCCGGTCGGGCGGCAGGACGGCGATGCGGGCCGTGGCCTCCGTCTGCCCGTACATGACGAAGAAGCGGTCGGCCTGGGCGGCGAACAGCGACACCAGCTCGGGGCTGAGCCGGCCGCCGGCCTGGGTGAGCGTGCGGATCGTGGGATGCTCGGCCCGGTCGAAGCGCAGCCTGCGCAGCATCTCGTACTGGTAGGGGACGGCCGCGAGCGAGGTGCACTTGTGCTCGTCGAGGTGGGTCCAGAAGGACCGTTCGAGCAGCCCCGCCTCGGTCAGGACGACCGTCGCCCCCGCGTGCAGGTGGCTGTTGAGCACCGACAGGCCGTAGCTGTAGTGCAGCGGCAGGCTGGTGGGCGCGATCTCGCCGGGCATGATCGACAGCGCCGAGGCGATGGCGGCGGCGTTGGCCGCGACCGCCTCGCGGGACAGCCGCACCAGCTTGGGGTTGCCCGTCGAGCCCGAGGTGGCCAGGAGCACGGCCAGGTCGGGATGCGGGTCGGGGGCCTGGCCGCGGGGGCCCGGCGGCCCGTCGGGCGCGTGGGTGAACCCCACCAGCGCCGCGGGCCGGAACCGGCTCACCAGGTCGGCCAGGGCCGCGGCCGACAGGTCGGGGTCGAGCAGCGCGATCGGCCTGCCGGTCTGCCAGGCGGCGAGGTAGCGCAGCACGGACGCCAGGTTGTTGCGCATGCCGCAGAACAGCGGCCCCGGCCGCAGCCGGGACAGGGCCTCGGCCACGCGGGCGACGCGCCGGGCCAGCTCGTCGCCGGCCAGCCCCTCCTGGTCGCCGGCGACGACGAGCCCGGCCTGCCGGGATGGGAACATCACGGCACCAGCCCGCCGTCGACCCCGAGCACCTGGCCGGTGATGTACGACGCGCCGGGTGAGAGCAGGAACGCCACCGCCTGGGCGACGTCGTCGGGCCGGCCGATGCGCCGCAGCGGGGTCGCCGAGATCGCCGCCTCGCGGTCGTCGGGCCGCAGCGTCTTCAGCATGTCGGTCTCGACGTAGCCGGGGGCCACGGCGTTGACCCTGATGCCCGCCGGGCCCATCTCCCTGGCGGCGGCCACGGCGAGGCCGATGACGGACGCCTTGGTCGCGGAGTAGGCCGCCTGGTTGGCGCCGCCCGCGCGGCCCATGAGCGAGGAGACCAGCACGACGGCGGGGTCCTGCCCGCGCAGCAGCAGCCGGAAGGCCAGCTGGAGCGTGTGGGCCGGGGCCAGGGCGTTGGTGCGGTAGAGCTCGTCGAGGGTCTCGGCGCGGGTCATGGCCAGCGGGCCGGAGGCGTAGACGCCGGCGTTGACCACCAGGGCGTCGAGCCGCTCGTGGCGCTGGCCGATCTCGCGCATGTGGCGGGCGACCGTGGCCCGGTCGGCGACGTCGCCGTGGACGGACCACGTGCGGCCGCCGGTCGCCGCGGCCACCTCGGAGGCGGCCTTCTCGGCCAGCTCGGCGTCGCGGCCGTGCAGGACGACGGTGTGGCCGGCGGCGGCCAGGGTGGTGGCGACGGCCCGGCCGATGCCCCTCGTCGACCCCGTGACCAGGGCGACGCGGGCCTCAGAGCGCGCCTGCGCCGATTCCATGCTTCTCCAGCAGTTCGCCCGCCTTGGCGAACGAGCTCATGTCGATCATGTCGTCGGTGTCGATCATGATGGCGAACTCGTCCTCCATCGCCGCGATCAACGCCATGTGGGCCAGGGAGTCCCACTGGGGGATGCCGCGGTATTCGAGACCGTCGACGTGTGCGTCGGCCGGCAGGTTGAGCGCCGTGCGGAAGACGGCCCGCAGGCGGTCGAGATGACTCATGATGTCTCACTCTCTGTCCTCAAGCCACGACGCAGTGTAGCGGGGATCGCGGCGGCAGGAGAAACCAAACCCCCGACGTGAGTAATGGAAACGTATAACGGCGCGTGGCCGTCGTTCGGGGCTGGGAATGTCCCAAGGGGCGCGCCAACCGCTACAGGGGGAATGATGGACGAATCCAATCACTGGTACGGGCACTCGCGCATTCTGGGCAGGTACTGCGAGCTGCCGGACGAGACGCCGAAGCGAATCCAGGGATTCCTTCAACACGGATGGAACTATCTCCACGGATTTCCCCCGAACGACCATTGGTGTAGTCCCGGGTATCCCCGTTTCATCTGGTCTGACGTGCTTCGTCGCCGGGGCTGGTCGATGGGCAGGCGCGGCCACTACCTCATCGGCGCGCCCTGGGTCTACCTGCTTCACCTGGAGCCTGAGCTCGGCGTGGTCTCCGAACGCAAGGGTACGATCTGGTATCCCTTTCATGGCTGGGAGAAGTCGTCCGTGACCGGGGATCATGCCCTTCTCGCCGACGAAATCCGAAATGTCGAGACCGAACCGGTAACCGTCTGTCTTTACTGGCTGGAATATGCAAATCCGGACATTCGGCAGGCGTACGAATCGAGGGGATTCAAGGTCATCTGTCACGGCGAGCGCGGTTCCCGGTGGGAGAGCAAGGGGCGCGACTTCCTGCGCCGGCAGCTGATCCAGTTGCGGCGCCACCGCAGGGTGGCCTCCAACCGGCTCGGCAGCGCGCTGTTCTACGGCGCCTCCGTCGGCTGCGAGGTCGCCGTCTACGGAGACCCGATGCAGTACGAGGACGAGCGCCCCGAGTACGGCGGCACGGCGCGCCGCATGCGGCTCTGGCCCGAGCTGCACGGCACGCACGTCGATCCCGAGCTGGCCGCCGAGGTGGCGCGGCAGGAGCTGGGCTTCGAATATCAGGCGACACCGGAGGAGCTACGGCGAATGTTCGGATGGAAGCGGGTGCCCGGGGGAACGCCGGCAGGAGGAGGCGCGGCGGGAGCCGGACGTCCAGGGCGGCCCTGGGTGAGGGCGACCGCCGCCGGGCGGCAGGGCACGCTCCACGGGGTGACGTCATGAGCGAGCGCATGAGCGAGGCGCCCGCGAACGTGCGCCTGATCGGCGGCGAGATGCTGCTGTGGTCCGACCTGTCCAACGTGGCCGGCGTCACCGACTGGCGCGGCGCGGCCCTGGAGCTGGTCGGCCGCATGATCCCGGCGACCGGCCGGGTGCTGCTGGTCGGGCCGCACCCGCAGGCGCTGGTCGACGACGTGGTGGACCGGGCCGGCGAGACGGCCGTGCTGCTGCGCTCCTACCCCGACGCCTGCGCCCTCGGCGAACGGCACCCGCGGCTCGCCGTCCACTGCGGGCGGCTCGACCTGTTCGACGCCGACGAGCCGTACGAGCTGGTGCTGGCGCTCGACGGGCTGCTGCGCACGCACTCGGCCGAGGCGCCGGCGGCGGCGTGGATCGATTCGCTGCACGCGCTGTCGGCCCTCGTCGCGCCCGGCGGCCGGCTGGTGCTGGGCGTGCGCAACGACCTGGGCGTCGACCGGTTCATCGAGGCCAGGCCCGCCGACCGGGAGGGCGGCGACGACCAGTGGGCCCCGCACGGCTTCGACCCGAGCCATCCGAGCGGGCCCGGCGCGCTCGACGGCGCCCTTGAGGGGGCGGGGCTGAGCGTCGAGCGCTGCTACGCGGCCTATCCGGGGCGGCAGGCCCCCCGGGCGTTGCTGGCGCGCGAGGCGCTCGCCTTCGACCTGCCGGAGGCGATCACGTTCCCGCTGAGCGCCAAGGGCGGCGACCGCCTGCTGGTGGCCGACCCGCTGCGGCTGACCCGGCTGGTGTTCCGCCACCGGCTGGGGGAGGAGCTGGCCCCGCTGTGGCTCGCCGTCGCCACCCGGCCGCCGTCGTCCCCGCACACGCCGGGCGCGGAAGGGGCGGAGGGCGCGGTCGAGCTGCCGCTCGGCCTGATCGAGGAGGGGGCCGTCGTCCATGAGCTGACCAGGGGCGGCATGCGGCGGTTGCCCGACGGCGCCGAGCGTCCGGTCCCGGCCGGTCGGGTGGTCGAGGAGATCCTGGTCGAGGCGTGCGCGCGTGAGGACACCAGGGCCGTGCGCGAGCTGCTGTCGGCGCTGGCCGACTGGCTGGAGGCCGACGGCGGCCCCTGCGTGACCGCCGACGGCCTGGTCCACGACGGCGAGCGGTTCGCCGCCATCGTCCAGACCGCCGCGCCTGCCGTGCCGCCCGAGCCGCGCGTGGTGCTGTGCCGGGTCCTGTGGCGGTTCGCCGTACGGCTGCTCGCGGCCGGCCACCACCATCCGTGGCCGTGGCCGCTGGAGGCCGACCAGCTCACGCTGACCCTCTGCGGCATGGCCGGACGCCCCTGCGACCAGGGCGACCTCGACCTGGCCCGCAAGTTCGACGCCGAGCTGGGCCACCCGGCCGAGCACGCCGACCCGCCCGCCTACCGTGACCTGCTCGGCGCCCGCGACCGCCTGGCCGACCAGCTCACCGCCGCCCTGGCCAGGATCTCCCGGCTGGAGACCAAGCTCTCCTACCGCGAGCGCGAGCTGGTGCGGGCCAGGTCCAAGCTGCGCAGGACCCAGCGCAAGACCGCCGCCTACCGGCGCACGCTCGGGTACCGCCTCTCCCGCCGTCTGGCCCGTCCGCGCAAGGTCGCCCGCCGGGTCTTCCGACTGCTGTCCGGCTGACGAGCCGACGACAACGCTGAGGAGTGCATGTGCCGGTTCTTTCGGTGATCGTCCCGTTCCACAACGTCGAGAAGTACATCGGCCCCTGCCTGGACTCCATCTCCGGCCAGACGATGTCCGACCTGGAGGTCATCTGCGTCGACGACGGCAGCCGCGACGACGGTTGCGCCGAGGTCGAGTCCAGGCAGGCGGCCGATCCCCGGATCCGTCTCATCAGGCAGCCCAACCAGGGCGTCGGAAAGGCCCGCAACGTCGGCCTGACCCAGGCCACCGGCCGCTACCTGGCCTTCGTCGACGGCGACGACACCGTGCCGCGGGAGGCGTTCAAGCGGCTGGTGTCCTCGCTGGAGTCCACGGGCTCCGACCTGGCCTGCGGCAACGTCATGCGGCTCTACCGCAACCTGCTCATCCCCTCCTGGGCCCATCGGGAGGCGTTCGCGACGCCGATGAGGCGTACCCACATCACCCGCCACCCGCTGCTGATCCGCGACCGCATGTTGTGGAACAAGGTCTACCGCCGGTCCTTCTGGGACCGGCTGGGCCTGAGCTTCCCCGAGCGCATGTACGAGGACCAGCCCGTCGCCATGGCCGCTCACGTGGGCGCCCGCTCGGTGGACGTGCTGTCCAAGGTCGTCTACCACTGGCGGCAGCGCGACGAGCCCGGCTCCTCGATCACCCAGCGCCGCCTGGAGCCGGGCAACCTGCGCGACCGCATGTTGTCGGTGCTGCAGACCGCCGACCTGCTGGCCCGCGACGCGCCGGGGCTCAAGCCCGACTTCGACCGCGACACGCTGGACATCGACATGACGGTGGCGGTCGAGGCGGCCGCCACCACGGGGATGCGGCCCGAGCTGCTCGACCTGATGGTCCGCTACCTCGACGGCGTGTCCCGCGAGTCCTGGCTGAGCGTCCCGTTCGAGCACCGGATCCAGGTGCACCTGCTGCACCGGCGGCGGCTGCAGGAGCTGGCCGGGGTGCACGAGCAGGCCCGCGAGGGCCGGCTGCAACCCCGCGTCAGACCGTCGGGCCTGCTGCGCAGGCGCTGGTACGGCCGCCACCCGGCGATCCCGGCGCAGCTGTCGGAGGTCTCCGAGGAGCTGGCCCTGACCGCCCGCCTGGTGTCGCTGGAGTGGCGCGACGGCGTGCTGACCGGCGCGGGCCGGGCCGCGCTGGGCCGCTTCGACGCCGGCGCGCTGCGCCGGGTGCGCCTGCGCGCCTGTCTGGCCGAGCGCGCGACCGGCGAGATCATCCGCCTTTCGGACGAGCAGAGCGCCCCCGTCTGGGAGACCGTCGAGCTGGAGGAGGGCGTCGAGGCGCCCGAGCACGCCTTCCCGTTCGCCTTCGCGGTCGATCCCGCGGTGTTCACGCCCGCCCAGCTCGCCCGGCGCGGCCACTGGGACCTGCGCGTGCAGCTCAGGGGCCACGGGCTGAGGCTCGACGCCAGGGTGGCCGGGCCGCGCTGGCTGCCGCCGCAGGTTCCCGCGCCGCGCCGCAGGTCAGGCGTGTGGCTGGTGCCGGCGCGCGGCTCCAAGGGCGGGTGGGGGCTGCGGCTGCGCAACGCCCAGGCGCTCATCGGCGAGTGCCGCGTGGACGACGGCGACCTGGTGTTCTCCGGCCGGATCGACGACCTCGGCGACGGCGAGCCGGTGGTGCGGCTGCGGCGCAAGAGCGACGGCGAGGAGATGTACTTCCCCGTCGCGCTGACCGGCCAGGACTTCTCGGCGCGGGTGCCGCTGGCCGGCATCGACGAGAGCGTCGGCCGCGAGTCGTGGTGGGAGGTGGTCATCGACCAGGGCCGGCCCATCCGCCCGCTGGTGCGGCGGGCCGAGCGCCAGGTCGCCACCGTGGACGACCGGCGCTTCCTCATCGACCGCAGTGAGGACGGCTGCCTGCTGCTGGCCGAACGCTGAGCGCCGGGCTCACCGGCCGAGGATCGAGGTGAGGGTCTCGACGACGAGGTCCTGCTCGCCGTCGGTCAGGTCGGCGAACAGCGGCAGCGACAGCTGCTCGGCGTAGTACGCCTCCGCGCGCGGGCACAGCCCACGCCGGTAGCCGAGGTCCTCGAACACCGGGTGCCAGTACGCCGGGATGTAGTTGACCTGCACGCCGATGCCCGCGGCGCGCATGCGCTCGTAGACCTCCCGGCGGCGGCCGTCGCGCACCCGGACCGGGTAGAGGTGCCAGCTCGGCGTGACGTAGGCCCGCCGGCCGGGCAGCGTGAGGCCGGGCACGTCGCGCAGCAGCGTGTCGTACCGGGCGACCAGCTCGGCGCGGCGGGCGCGGAACCGTTCGAGGCGGCGCAGCTGGCTGACGCCCAGCGCGCAGAGCACGTCGGGCAGCCGGTAGTTGAGGCCGAACTCGTGCACCTCCTGGTGCCAGCCGCCGTGGCCGGGGTCGCGCTGCTCGGCCGGGTCGCGGACCAGGCCGTGGTTGCGGAAGCGGGCGGCCCGCTCGAAGCGGCCGGGGTCGGCCACCGCCACCGCGCCGCCCTCGGCGGTCGTGACGGTCTTGGTCGGGAAGAACGAGAACGTCGTCAGGTCGGCCAC
Source organism: Nonomuraea sp. NPDC049637 (assembly GCF_040675235.1). NCBI lineage: Bacteria > Bacillati > Actinomycetota > Actinomycetes > Streptosporangiales > Streptosporangiaceae > Nonomuraea > Nonomuraea sp. NPDC049637. The sequence goes on along the minus strand of NZ_JBFAOM010000012.1, from coordinate 121,555 downwards.
CGAGCCCACCGGCCGGTCCTTGTACGACGCGCCGATCGAGTGGGCCGCGTCGGCCACCAGCACCGCGCCGGCCCCCTCGGCGACCGTGCGCAGCTCGTCGTAGTCGGCGGGATGGCCGGCGTAGTCGACGCCGGTGACGGCCTTCGTGCGGTGGGTGACCAGCGCGGCGACCGAGTCGGGGTCGATGTTGCCGGTGTCGGGCTGGACGTCGGCGAAGGCCACCCGCGCGCCGCGCAGCACGGCCGTGGCCGCCGTGGCGACGAACGTGAGCGGGGAGGTGATCACCTCGTCGCCCTGGCCGACGCCGGCCGCCACGTAGGCGACGTGCAGCGCGGCCGTGCCGGACGTGACCGACACGCAGGGCACGCCGCCGGTCCAGCGGGCCAGCTCGTCCTCGAACAGCCGGACCGCGGGGCCCGTGGTCAGCCAGTCGCCGCGCAGCACCTCAGCCACCGCCTCGATGTCGGACTCGATGATGGACTGCCGTCCGTAGGGCAGCATCAGCCGGCCACCATGTCACGCAGGTCGCGCACGGACAACCACCGGTCGTTGGTGTCGGAACGGTAGGAGAAGCCCTCGGGCAGCAGCTCGCCGGTCTGCGGCGCCTGGTAGCCCCAGGTCGCGATCGTGGGCTGGACGACGTAGCGGTCGGCCAGGCGGAGGGTGCGGCGGCCGTCGTCGGGGCCGATCATCTCCTCGTGCAGCTTCTCGCCCGGCCTGATGCCGATCTCGTAGACCGGGCTGTCGGGGGCCAGCGCCTCGGCCAGGTCGGTGATGCGCATGCTGGGGATGCGCGGCACGTAGAGCTCGCCGCCCTGCATGAGGTCGAAGGAGTCGACCACGAACCGCACGGCCTGGTCGAGGGTGATCCAGAACCGGGTCATGCGCTTGTCGGTGATCGGCAGGCTGCCGCCCTGCTCGGCCAGCCGCAGGAAGAACGGCACCACCGAGCCCCTGCTGCCCACGACGTTGCCGTAGCGGACGACGGCGAAGCGGGTCTCGTGGGCGGCGGCGTAGTGGTTGGCCGAGACGAACAGCTTGTCGGCGACCAGCTTGGTGGCGCCGTAGAGGTTGATCGGGCTGGACGCCTTGTCGGTGGACAGGGCGACGACCTTGCGCACGCCGCAGTCGATGGCCGCCTCGACCACGTTCTGGGACCCGGCGACGTTGGTGCGGACGTACTCGAACGGGTTGTACTCGGCGGTGTCGACCTGCTTGAGCGCGGCGGCGTGGACGACGTGGTCGACGCCGTGCATGGCGCGGGTGAGCCGGTCGCGGTCGCGTACGTCGCCGATGAACCAGCGCAGCCGGTCGTCGTCGGGGAAGAGCTGCTTGAGCTCGTACTGCTTGAGCTCGTCGCGGGAGAAGACCACCAGGCGGCGCACCCCGAGCGAGTCGAGCGCGTGGCGGATGAACGCCTTCCCGAACGAGCCCGTGCCTCCGGTGATCAGAATGGACGATCCACTGAGAATGCTCACGCGGCCCCCTGAAAATCGCGCTGACGAACTGTGGTCGTTAGAGCTGGCCGGTAGCATAGCGCGATCGATCAACCACGTATGGTCACACGGGGGAATGTGGTTTTGATGCGTATTGTCGGAATCATCCAGGCTCGGATGGGCTCCACTCGGCTGCCCGGGAAGGTGCTGCGCGACCTCGGGGGGCGGTCCGTCCTGGGCTGGGTCGTGCGCGCCGCGCGCGAGTCGCGGGCGCTCGACGACCTCGTGGTGGCCACGACGACGCAGGCCGCCGACGACGCGGTGGCGGCCGAGTGCGACCGGCTCGGCGTGGCCTGCCATCGCGGGCCCGTCGACGACGTGCTCACCCGGTTCGTGCAGGCGCTGGCCGGCCGGGAGGCGGAGGCGGTGATGCGGTTCACGGCCGACTGCCCGCTGCTCGACCCCGTCGTGATCAGGGAGGCGGCGCTGGTCTTCCGCGCGGTCCCGGGCCTCGACTATCTCAGCACGAGCCTGGCCAGGACGCTGCCGCGCGGGCTCGACGTGGAGATCGTCGGCCGGGCGGCCCTGGAGCGCGCCGACGCCGAGGCCACCGGATTCCACCGCACCCACGTGACCTCCTACGTCTACGCGCACCCGGGCGAGTCGCGGCTGCTCGGCCTCGCCCACCAGCCCGCCGCCGACGACCTGCGGGTCACCCTCGACACCGACGACGACTGGCGGCTCATCGCCCGCGTGGTCGAGGAGCTGGGCGACGCCTGCGTTCCGGTGCGCACGCTGGTGAGCTGGCTGCGGGCCCGGCCCGAGGTCTGCCAGCTCAACGCCCACGTGCGCCAGAAGGAGCTGCAGGACGCATGAGCGGGCGGGTGGGCGTGCGCTGCGACGCCGCGGCGGGGAGCGGGGCCGGACATCTGGTGCGGTGCGTGGCGCTGGCCGAGGAGCTGTGCGGGCGGGGCGTCGAGGTGGTCTTCCTCGGCGCGGTCTCCGGTTCGGAATGGGCCATGGACCAGCTCAGGAGCCGCGGCCTCCCGCTGGTGGCCGCCCCCGGGCGGCCCGACCGGCTCGCCGCGCTGGCGTGCGAGCTGCGGCTCGACGCCGTCGTGCTGGACAGCTACGAGCTGGCCGAGGGCACCGGCGGGGCGCTGCGGGGGGCGGGCTTCCCGGTGCTGGCGATCGTCGACGGCGACCCGCTGGGCCAGGAGGCCGACCTCTACCTCGACCAGAACCTCGGCGCCGAGGACCGGCCCTTCCCGCTGCCGCGCGACTCCTGGCGGCTGGCCGGCACCCGGTACGCGCTGCTGCGCGACAGCGTCCGGGGGCGGCGCAGGGTGCGGCAGCCGGGGCCGGTGCCGCGGGTGCTCTGCTTCTTCGGCGGCACCGACAGCGCGGGCGTGGCCCCCGCCTGGGCGGAGGCCCTGGCCTGCACGGGCGTGCCGTTCCAGGCGACGCTGGTCAGCCCGGAGCCGTTCGAGGCGGGCGAGGGCATCACCGTCATCCCGCCCACCGACCGCCTGCCCGAGCTGATGGCGGCCGCCGACCTCGTGATCACCGCCGCGGGGTCGGCCATCTGGGAGCTGCTGCACCTCGGCGTGCCCACGGCGCTGAGCTGGGTGGCCGACAACCAGCTCGTCGGCTACCGGGCGCTGGTCGGCCGGGGGGTGGCCGCCGGGCTGGGCCGGGCGGCCGACGCCGAGGCCGTCGGCGTGCTCGCCCGGTTGCTCGCCGACCCCGCGCTGCGGGAGGAGCACGGCAGGCGGGGCGGCGGGCTGGTCGACGGCAAGGGCAGGGAACGCGTCGCCGACGCCTTCCTCGACCTGTGGATCAGATGAGGTCCCAGGTCAGCGGCGTGCCGAGGGGCGCGTCGCGAGTGAAGCGGCGACCGGTCACCTCGTCGAGGGCGTCGGGTGGCAGGCCGCCGGCGGGGCGGATCGACCGCACGTTCTCCCTGGTCACCGCCTCGCCCGCGCGTACGTCGCGCACCACGTAGAGCGAGCGGCGAAAGCGCAGGCCCTCGCGCTCGGACTCGCGCGGCCCCAGCACCGGCCGGCCCAGCGACTGCCACGCGCGCTCGCTCTCCTCCACCAGCGCCGCCAGCTCGGGCGGCTCCAGCGAGAAGGCCGCGTCGACGCCGCCGTCGGCCCGCGACAACGTCACGTGCTTCTCGATCAGGCACGCGCCCAGCGCGACCGCCGCCAGCGCGGCCCCGATGCCGGGGGTGTGGTCGGAGACGCCGACCTCGGCGCCGGTGAGCGCGGCCAGCAGCGGCAACGAGCGCAGGTTGCTCTCGGAGGGGGAGGCGGGGTAGGAGGCGGTGCAGGAGAGCACGGCGAGCTGCGTGCAGCCCGCCGCGCGGGCCGCCGTCACCGCCGCCTCGATCTCGCCCGCCGTGGCCATGCCGGTGGAGATGATCAGCGGCTTGCCGGTGGAGGCGGCCAGCCTGATCAGCGGCAGGTCGACGATCTCCGACGACGCGATCTTGTACGCCGGCGTGTCGAGCTTCTCCAGCAGCTCCACGGCCGTGGGGTCGAAGGGGGCGGAGAAGGCCAGGAGGCCGTGCTCGCGGGCCCGCTCGAAGATCGGCTCGTGCCACTCCCAGGGGGTGTGGGCGCGTTCGAACAGGCGGTAGAGGTTCTCGCCGCCCCACAGCTCGTGCCCGTCGCCCACGCGGAAGGCGGGGCCGTCGGCGTCCACGGTGATCGTGTCGGGCCGGTAGGTCTGCAGCTTCAGCGCGTGCGCCCCGCCGGCCGCCGCCGCGTCGACGATGGCCAGGGCCCGTTCCAGGCTGCCGTTGTGGTTGCCGGACATCTCGGCGATCACGAACGGCGGCCGGTCGGCCCCGATCGCCCGCCCTGCGATGGACATCATCCTCGTTCCTCCTTGGTCAGCTGGACGGCGACGACCTCGCGCGGCACCCCGTCGACCGGCATCCGGTAGGTCGCGACCTCGGCGAACCCGAAGCGCCTGTGCAGCCGCCGTACCGGCTCGTTGTCGGCCAGCACCTCGCCGCGCAGGGTCGTCAGGCCGAGCGGGCCGAACGCGTGGTCGATGGCGGCCCGCTCCAGGCCCACCCACGCCCTCAGCACCGCGCCGGACCGTTCGAGGCCGTCGAGGTCGAGGTAGAAGCCCCAGTAGGCGCTGTCGCCGCCGAGCTCCGAGTACGTCACCACCCCGGCGCGGGCCCCGGCGTGGTCGTAGATCAGCACCTGCCTGGTCGCGTCCGCGCGGACGGCGGCCCACCAGCGGGCGTGCTCGTCCTCGGAGATCTCGTGGCCGGTGAAGCTGGCGGCGCGCACTCTCGGATGGTTGCGCCAGTGGCGCATAACGGGCAGATCATCGTCCCGGACGCGTCTCAGCACCGTTCCCCCTACCATTCGTGCTCGACTCATTGCACAACGTAGCGGATTCGATGCCGGGTAAAGAGCTCATCAGGGACGGGCATCGAACGCGGAACAGGCGAGGCGGCCACGGCATGCTGCCCTCGACCGCCTTCCACGAAAGCCAAGGAGCGTCATGATCCCCCTGCTCAGTGTCGTCGTACCGGTCCACAACGTGGAGCCGTACCTGACGGAGTGCCTGAAGTCGCTGGCCGCCCAGACCATGGAGGACTTCGAGGTCATCATGGTCGACGACGGCTCGATCGACGGCAGCCGGCGGCTGGCCGACGACTTCGTGGCCCGAGATCCCCGCTTCACCCTGGTCGAACAGCAGAACATGGGCCCGGGGCCGGCCCGCAACGAGGGCGTCAGGCGGGCCAGGGGCACCTACCTGGCCTTCGCCGACAGCGACGACGTCGTGCCGCCGCACGCGTACGAGGTGCTGATCGCCAAGCTCGGCGAGACCGGCTCCGACCTGGCGTGCGGCGCGGTCAGGCGCATGGTGGACGGCGTGCTGGAGGAGTCGATCCTGCACGAGCGCGTCTTCCGGCGGCCGGTGTTGTGCACCCACATCACCGACAAGAAGGTGCTGGTCAGGGACCGTACGGTGTGGAACAAGGTCTACCGCGCCGACTTCTGGCGGCGGCACGGCCTGCGCTTCCCCGCCGGCATCTACGAGGACGTGCCGGTCGCCATGCAGGCCCACGTCCTGGCCACCAGCGTCGACATGGTGGACGACGTCGTCTACCACTGGCGCCGGCGTGAGGAGGGGGAGACCTCGATCACGCAACGCCGTTCGCAGCTGCCCAACCTGCACGAGCGCCTGGCCGCCATCCGCGCGGTGCGCGCCTTCCTGGACGACGGCGCGCCGGAGCTGCTGCCCGAGTTCGACGCCCTGGTGCTGGAGAAGGACATCGTCTTCCTGTTCCAGGCGCTGGAGTCGGCGCGGGAGGCGGGCGAGGACCTGGTGCCGCTGCTGGGGCTGGCCGACGCCTGGCTGGACGAGCTGAGCCCGCGCGCGCTGGCCGGCGCGCCCTCGCTGCGCCGCCTGGAGCTGCACCTGGTCAGGCGCGGCATGATCGACGAGCTGCGCGCGGTCCGCGACTTCCGCCGCAGCCGCGTGGACGGCACCCGGGTGCGCCCCCGCGGCTTCCGCACCGTCAACTGGTACGGCGACTACCCCTACTTCCGGCGGCGACGGCGGCTCGGCATCCCCGACGACGTCTACGACGCCCGCGACGAGCTCAGGCTGATCGCCAGGGTGGACGACTGCTCCTGGACGGGCGCCGCGTACCGCCTGCGCGGCGAGGTGGCCATCCACCGGGTCGAGCGCAAGGTGGGCAAGGTCACCATGTGGCTGAGCGACGGCCGTCGCCGGGTGCCCCTGGAGGTCCGGCGCACCGGACGGTACGGCGTGGTGGCCGACATCGACCCCAGGGCGCTCGAAGGCGGCGGCCCGACCTGGCGGCTCCTGGTCAAGGCCGAGACCCGCGGGCTCGTGCTCAAGGGCTCGTTCAGGGATGGAGACGCGCACGGTGCGTGGCGGTTTTCCCTGCAGGGTTGGTCAAGAAGCGGCATGGACATCCCCCAGTAGTTCCAGACAGTAATCGTCAGACGACGTTCCGTAGCCATGCTGGGATCCATGAGGACCTATTCGCTGGATGACGTCTACGAGACACGCAAGCGGAGAGACTCCTGGTGGACCGTGTATTTCGTGGATCCGGTCGCCTGCCGGGTCGCCCTTCCCGTCGCCAACCGCACCCGGATCACGCCCAACGGGCTCACGGTGTTCTCGCTGGTCCTCGGCATGGTGTCAGCGGCCTGCTTCGCGCTGGACCAGCTCGTCGCCGGCGCCCTGATGTTCTACCTGAGCTTCACCATCGACTGCGTGGACGGCAAGATAGCCCGGCTCAAGGGCACGGGGACGCCCTTCGGCCTCTGGCTGGACTACGTGGGGGACCGGGTCAGGGTCGTCCTGTGTGCCGGGGGACTGGCGTACGGGCAGTACGTCCTGACGGACGATGTCCGCTACGTGCTGCTCGGCGCGGCGGTGGCCGTGCTCGACCTGTTCAGGTACGTCAACGCTCCGCAGATGAAGCGGGTGCGCGAGGCGGTCAGGGAGGAGCGGGGCGAGCCGGAGCTGCCCGGCGAGGACACCGTCCCGCTGGAGTGCGCGCCCGCGGACCTCGACCTGCACCTGCTCGTGGACCGCGGTCCGCGCCCCGGCGGTCGCAGGCGGCGGCTGCCTTCCTTCTTCAGGCGCCTCAACAGGTTCCTGGCCAGGCACCGGGTGCGTTCGCACCTGATCAGCGGCATCGAGTTCCATGCCGCGGTCTTCGTGGTGGCGCCGCTCGCGGGGGCGTGGGCGCTGATCCCGCTCGCCATGGCCGCCGGTCTCCTGCTCCTCGCCAACGAGATCTTCCTTGTCTACCGGATGTGGCTCTTCACGCGCAGGCACAGCGTGCCCTCCCAGGAGAGCCGAGAGCACGTTCTCGTCTAAGTTTTCGGGGGTTAGTACGAAATGTCCGACCGGCCAGTCTTCGTCATTGGATGCCCGCGGTCCGGCACCACGATGCTCCAGCTCATGCTCCACTCGCACCCGCGCATGGCGGTGCCGCCGGAGACGCGCTTCCTCGTTCCCGCTTATTACCGGCGCCGCACATGGGGCGACCTGCGGGTCCCTCAGCGGCGCAAGGCACTGGCGCAGTGGATCGCGACCGACCGCAGCACGAAGTTCCGCGAACTCAAGATCGACAAGGACGAGTTCATCCGGCAGGCCGTGGAGGGGCCGGGCTCGCTCGGCTCGGTCATCGGCACCGCCTTCCGCATGTACGCCGACCGCTTCGACAAGGCCCGCTGGGGCGACAAGAGGCCCAGCTACGTCAAGCAGACCGACCTGCTGCTGCGCCTGTTCCCCGACGCCCAGTTCATCCACCTGATCAGGGACGGCCGCGACTGCGTGGCCTCGCTGAAGGAGATGCCCTGGTACACGCTGGACTCCTTCCACGCGATCTCCACCTGGGCCGAGGCCATCGACGCCGGCCAGCGGCTGCGGCGCACGCTGCCCGACGACACCTACTACGAGCTGCGCTACGAAGACCTCACCGACGACCCGATGACCGAGATGAAGAAGCTCTGCCACTTCCTGGAGGAGGACTTCGCGCCGTCGATGATCTCCCCGCGCGAGGCCGCCGTCCAGGCCGTCCCGCAGCACAAGGTCTGGCACAGCAACACCCACCGCGAGGTCACCCGCAGCCGGGTCGGCAGCTGGGCCAACCGCCTGGACGACTGGGAGATCGCGCTCTGCGAGCACGTCCTCGCCGAGCGCCTCCAGGCCAACGGCTACGAGCTGACCGGCGCGCCCAGGCCGGCCAAGGAGCACGTGACGGCCTGCCAGAAGACCATGCAGAAGCGCAAGGCCAGCCGGTCGCGCAAGGCCATGCGCGACCGCTTCAACCGGCTGCGCGAGCCCAGCCCGGTCGGCGCGCTGCTCACCTCCACGCAGAAGTCGCTGGCCGGCATCCCGCAGCAGCGTCCCGAGGTGACCGTCTAGCGCTGAATGTGCGCGAACAGCCGCTCCCAGCGGTCCAGCACGTGGTCGAGGCGGAACGCCTCGGCCCGTGCCCGGGCGGCGGCCCCCAGCCGCCGCCGCTCCCGCGCCGACCCCATCAGCTCGGCCAGCTCGGCGGCGAACGCGTCCACGTCCCCCGGCGGCACCCGTACCGGGCCCGCCGAGCGCACGCCGCCCGACACGTCGAAGGCCACCGACGGCACCCCGTGGGCGCACGCCTCCAGCAGCACGACCGGCAGGCCCTCGTGCTCGCTGGTCAGCGCCACCAGCGAGGCGTTCAGGTACTCCTCGCCCATCCGGTGAGCGGGCACCAGGCCGCGGAAGACCACCCGGTCCGCGACGCCCTCCCGGGCCGCGTGCGCCCGCAGCCGCTCGCGTTCGGCGCCGTCGCCGATCAGGTGCAACTCCCAGGACGGCGGCGCCTGCGCCCGCGCGAACGCGCTGATCAGCCGGTCGAACCGCTTGACGCCCTCCAGCCGCCCGACGCCCAGCACCCGCGGCACGTCCAGCGCCGACGTCTCCCGCGGCCAGGCGCCCAGCGGGTTGGGCAGCGTCCAGGCGTTGGGCAGCAAGGCGTGCTCGGAGAAGGCCCAGGCGTCGTCGTCGCTGAGGAAGAGCGCCTGATCGAGGTCGGGGTAGTGCTTCTTGATCGAGGCCAGGTGCCAGCAGTCGCGGGCGTGGTCGTAGGAGCCGTGGTACTGCCCGATCGAGCGGAACCCGGCGGGCAGCAGCCCCGACAGCCTGGTCACCACCGACGGCGACGTCAGCACCGCGTACCCGGGACGGACGCCGCGCAGCAGCTCCTTCACCCTGCGGTCGGCCAGCCGCCTGGCCAGCGGGCCCTGCTCGCCGAGCGGCCCGCCCACGACGTGCTGCCGGTAGAGCGGCCGGTCCACGTAGTGGAACGGCGCGGCGGCGCGGTGCAGGCCGACGACGTGCACCTCGTGGCCGCGTTCCGCCAGGCCCTGGGCCAGGGTGTGGGTGACCTGCTGGACGCCGCCGAGCGTGTCGGCCTCCAGGCAGGCGAAGACGACGGTCATCGCGTGCGCCCCTCGAAGAAGTCGTCCACGATGCGGGCGGAGGCGTCCCCGTGCTCGTCGGCGCACCACAGGGCGCGGAAGGCGGCGTACTTGGCGGCGAAGGCGGCGTGCACCTCGGGCAGGTTGCGCAGCACGTCCACCAGCTCCGCCGTGGTCGTCACGCACGGGCCCGGGGCGATGGCGGGCAGGTCGTGGTAGACGCCGCGCTGGGAGAGCCGGTAGTCGTCCCAGTCGTCGATGAGGAACACCATCGGCCGGCCGGTCACCGCGTAGTCGCACATCACGGACGAGTAGTCGGTCAGCAGCGCGTCGGAGGCCAGCATCAGGTCGTTGATCTCCGGGTAGGACGCGGCCGGCCGCACGAAGTGCCTGAGCCGCTCGGGCGGGTCGTACTTCTCGACCGGATGCGTGCGCAGCACCACCACCCACTCGCCGGCCAGCTCCCTGGCCATGAGGTCCAGGTCGGCGCGTACCGAACGGCCGCTCATCTTGTCCCGGTCGCGGTAGGTGGGCGCGTAGAGCAGGACCTTGCGCCCCGGCGGGATCTCCAGCCGGGCCCGCACGTCGCCGGCCGCCTCCGCCCGCACCAGCGCGTCGCAGCGCGGGGTGCCGCACCGGTAGACCTTGCCGTCGTAGCCGTTGGAGGGCAGGAACACCCGCGAGAACTCGGCGCTCGGCGAGACCAGCGCGTCCCACCGGGCGACGGCGGCCCGCCACTGCTCGCGCGGCCGGTCGAAGTCGCCGCGCAGGTCGGGCGCGTCGAAGCCGATCGACTTGATGCCCTGCCCGTGCCAGGTCTGCAGGTAGCGGGTGCCGGGCGGCTTCGGGTAGTCCAGCGGGAAGCCGTGGCTGTCCACCCAGATCCCGGCGCGGGCCATCGTCCACAGGTAGCGCCAGCTTCCCCGGCGGACCAGCCGCACGTCGGCGGGGAAGTTCTTGCGGCCCTTGGCGACCGACCAGACCGCCTCGATCGGCAGGCCACGCCGCCGCACCTCCTCGTAGATGGCGCGGGGGCTGCCGTTGTAGCCCTTGCCGACGTCCGACTCGAACAGGGCGAGGTCGTCGCGCCGCGGCACCACCCTGATCAGCAGCTTGTACGCGCGCAGCTTGACGCCCGGCGTGTTGAGCTTCCTGAGCAGCAGCCGCCGCGCCCGCCGCAGCGCCGAGCGGGTGCGCGAATGCGTGCGCACGCACAGGTAGGCGGCGTAACCCTCGGCCTTCACCGTGCAGCCGGGCAGCTCGATCGGCTCCAGGTTGGGGTCCACGATCAGCCGGTCGGTGGTGACGTGGCCGTCGGAGCGGCGCCGGAAGCCGATGCGCGGGTCGCTCCTGCCGCAGGGCGCGAAGACGACCTCGCTGACGTAGCCGCCCTCGCCCGAGGGGACCGGCTGGATCGGCACCCGTTCCCGGCCCGCCTCCAGGAAGGCGTCCCACTCGGCCGGCAGCACGCCGAACGGGTCGTAGGTGCGCACGGTCATCCGCACCCGCTCGCCGTTCGTGGCCAGGCCGGTCACCTCGTGCCGCAGCCGGGAGTCGGTGTAGGGCAGCTCGGCCAGGCGCAGCGCGGTGATGTCCAGCCCCGGCGCGGCCGTGGTCCCCCAGTACGTGCGCCCGTCCACCTGTACGGCCGCCCGCGGCGCGGCCCGGGGGCCGGTCAGCGAGCCGGCCGCCACGCGCAGGTCCTCGATCCGGTCGTCCAGGATGAGCCGGCAGCAGACCCGGTCCATCGGCTCGATGCGGTCGAACACCGCGCCGGGGATCTCCTCCAGGTACGGCCGCACGACCGAGGCGAACTCCTTGACCCACACCAGGTCGCGGGCGGGCAGCGGGTTGAGGTAGACCCGCAGGTCCTGCCGCAGGAACCGGTACTGCCGGTGCGGCACCAGGTCGTGCGCGCCGTAGCCGCGCAGGATGTCGTCGCTCAGCCGGGCCGCGATCACCCGCTGCCGCACGTTGTCCATCTCGTCGATGCTCAGGGAGATCGACTCGTTCGAGCTCGCCCGGTGCCAGTGGTAGACCACCCACGGGACGATCGCGAACCGGCGGGCCAGCGCGTACAGCTCGGTGGCGAAGACGTGGTCCTCGTAGTGGATGTCCTCGGGGAAGCGCAGCACGTTGTCGCGCAGCCAGGCGACGTCGTAGAGCTTGTTGGTGCTGAAGGAGTCGAGGAAGAGCTCGGGCTCCGCGCGGATGCCCTCGACCACCCGCCGCCGGGCGAACAACGACGGATAGTACGGGCGCAGCCGTCCGTCCCGCTCGAACAGCCGGGAGATCTGTCCCGACACGAAGTCGGCGCCGGTGCGCTCGATCTCGGTGAGCAGGCTCTTGCACGCGTGTCTGGGCAGCTCGTCGTCGCTGTCGAGGAACATGGCGTACGGCGCCCTGGCCGCGTCGATGCCGTCGTTGCGGGGAGCTCCGCAGCCGCCGCTGTTGCTCTGCCTGCGCAGGTAGCGCACCCGCGGGTCCTCGGCCATGAGCCGCGCGGCCACCTCGGGCGTGCCGTCCGTGCTCGCGTCGTCGGAGATGATCACTTCCAGGTCGCGCAACGTCTGCCGCAACACCGAGCGCACGGCCCTGGGCAGGCGGGCCGCGTCGTTGTACGAGATCACGACGACGCTGCAGTCCGGCATGCCCATGTCCCCCCAGAAATGACCTGCGGGAATGGCACTTCCCCCCGATAGCGGGAAGTGACCGGACTTTATGCTGTTTTTGCTGAAAATCAGCGCATAAGGCGACGAACCACCCAGATGAGGATCGTGAGCGCCAGCAGGCCGCCCGCGATCGGCGCCAGCCGCCTGAGCAGCGGCTGCCCGGCGATCTCCATCAGGTCGAGCGCCTCCTCGTCGGGCGTGCGCGAGGTCCGCAGCGTGCCCGCGGGCCGCACGTCCGGCTCGGGGACGGTCACCGCGCTCAGGTGCCGCTCCTCCTCCTGGGGCTGTTCCTGGGGTGCGACCGGCTCCACCATGGGCTCGGAGAGGAGCTGGGCCAGGTTGCCGGCGAACCTGTCGATCAGCTTGGCCCCGACCTCGGCCATGACCCCGCGCCCGAACTGCGCCGGCCGCCCGGTCACGTTGAACGTCGTCTCCACGGCCACCGACGTGCCCCCCTCGGCCGGCGTCATGCGCGCCCTGACCGTGGCCGAGGCCGTGCCGGAGCCCCTGGCCTCCTTGCCCGACGCCTGGATGGCGAGCGTGTGGGAGTCTTTGTCGACGTCCTCGAACCTGGCCGAGCCCCGGTAGGTGACGGTGATCGGGCCGACCTTGACCTTCATCCGGCCGGTGAACTCGTCGCCCTCGAAGATGTCGAGCGTCGCCCCGGGCAGGCACGGCGCGACCCGTTCGACGTCGAGCAGCACCGCCCACGCCTGCTCGACCGGAACCGGGACAGTGAACTCGTGCTCGAACCGCATCGCCATCGATCCGCTCCTTCCGAGGTTGGTTGCGACACTACGTCGGGGCGGGGGCGCCCGGAAGAGGCGCCCCCGCCTCACTCAGGGGGTCCCGGCGGCCGTGCGCACTGCCCGATGGGTCAGCACCCGGGCCAGGTGACGGCGGTAGTCGGGCTGGGCGTGCAGGTCGGCGGGCGGCGAGGTGCCCTCCGCCGCCTCCTCGCACGCCTGCCGCACCCGGTCGCCGAGCTCGACGCCGCGCAACGCGTCCTCGGTCGCGCGGGCGCGCACCGGGGTCGGGCCCATGTTCGTCAGCGCGACCCTGGCCTCGGCGATCGAGCCGTTGGCCCGCCTGACCGCGGCCGCCACGCCGACGATCGCCCACGACTGCGCGGTCCGGTGGAACTTCTCGTAGTGGAAGCCCCAGCCCTCGCCCAGCTTCGGCACCTTCACGCCGACCAGGATCTCCCCGGCGCGCAGAGACGTCTCCAGATAGTCGATGAAGAACTCGGCGGCCGGGATCTCCCGTTCGCCCTGCGCCGACGCGGCCACGATCACGCCGTCCAGCGCCAGCACCACGGCCGGCAGGTCACCCGCCGGGTCGGCGTGCGCCAGCGAGCCGCCGAACGTGCCCCGGTGCCGGATCGCGGGGTCGGCCACCCTGGCCGTGGCCAGCGCCACCAGCGGGGCGCCGGCGTTCACCACCGGCGAGCGCATGACCTCGTCGTGCGTGGCCAGCGCGCCGATGAAGACGTGGTCGCCCCGGTCGTGCACGCCGTTCAGGCCGGGCAGCCGCCCGATGTCCACCAGCTTGGACGGATACGCCAGCCGCAACCGCAACAACGGCAGCAACGACTGCCCGCCGGCCAGCGCCTTGGCGTCCTCGTCGGCGGCGAGCTCCGCGCAGGCCGCCGAGAGCGAGTCGGGACGCACGTAGTCGAACGGTGCGGGGATCATCGCCGCGCTCCTTCCAGCGCTCGCCAGACACGCTCGGGCGTGCACGGCATCCGGATGTCGCCGACGCCGTAGGGCCGCAGCGCGTCCACGATCGCGTTCACCACCGCCGGGGTGGAGGCGATCGTGCCCGCCTCGCCGACGCCCTTGACGCCCAGCGGGTTGCCGGTCGCGGGGGTCTCGGTGCGGTCCGTCGTGAACGACGGCAGGTCCGCCGCCGACGGCAGCAGGTAGTCGGCCATGGTCGCGGTCAGCAGGTTGCCCTCGGAGTCGTAGACGGCCTCCTCGAACAGCGCCTGGGCCACGCCCTGCGCGATGCCGCCGTGCACCTGGCCCTCGACGATCAGCGGGTTGACCACCTTGCCGACGTCGTCCACGGCGACGTACGAGCGGATCCGGGTCATGCCCGTCTCGGTGTCCACCTCCATCGCGCACAGGTGCGTGCCGTGCGGGAAGGAGTAGTTGTCCGGGTCGAAGGTGGCGTCGGAGTCCAGCCGCGCCTCCACGCCGTCGGGCAGGTCGTGCGCCTGGAACGCGGCGTAGGCCAGCTCCTGGATCGTGCGGCCCGACCCGGTGCCGCGCACCTTGAACACGCCGCCGTCGAACTCCACGTCGTCCGGCGAGCACTCCAGCATGTGGGCGGCCAGCCTCCTGGCCTTCTCCCTGACCTTCTCGCACGCCCGCAGCACGGCCATGCCGCCCACGACCAGCGAGCGCGAGCCGTAGGTGTCCATGCCCTTGTGCGCGACGGCCGTGTCGCCGTGCAGCACGCGCACGTCCTCGAACGGCACGCCCAGCGCGTCGGCCACGATCTGGCTCCACGCCGTCACGTGCCCCTGGCCGTGCGGGGACGTGCCGGTGATGACCTCGACCTTGCCGGTGGGCAACATGCGCACCGAGCCGTGCTCCCAGCCGCCCGCCCCGAACCTGGCCGCCCCGAGCAGCCTCGACGGCGCCAGCCCGCACATCTCCGTGTACGTGCTGACCCCGATCCCGAGCTGCACCGGATCCCCCCGGTCCCGCCGGTCGGCCTGCTCGGCCCGCAGCTTGTCGTAGCCGAACAACGACAGCGCCCGCTCCGTGGCCGCCTCGTAGTTGCCCGAGTCGTAGGTCAGCCCCGAGATCGTCGTGTACGGGAACTCCTCGTGCCTGATCCAGTTGCGCCGGCGCACCTCCAGGGGGTCCAGGCCCAGCTCGGCGGCGAGCTCGTCCATCGTCCGCTCGATGCCGAACGTCGCCTCGGGACGGCCCGCGCCCCGGTAGGCGTCCGTCGGCATCTTGGTGGTGAACACGCCCCGGCAGCCGAACTCGTAGGCGTCCATCTTGTAGATCGCGTTGAACATGGACGCCCCGAGCAGCGGCACCCCCGGCGTCACCAGCATCAGGTACGCGCCCATGTCGGCCAGCAGGTCGACCTGGAGCCCCCGGATGCGCCCGTCGGCGTCGGCCGCGAGCCGGATGTGCTGGAGCTGGTCGCGGCCGTGGTGCACGGTCAGGTTGCCCTCGGAGCGGGACTCCGTCCACTTGACCGGCCGGCCTAGCCGGCGCGCGATCAGCAGGCAGAGCACCTCCTCGGCGGTGACCTGCAACTTCGAGCCGAACCCGCCGCCCACGTCGGGGGCGATCACCCGCAGGTCGTGCTCGGGGATGCCGGTCACCACCGCGAGCATGACGCGCAGGATGTGCGGGATCTGGGTGGAGGTCCACATCGTGAACGAGTCGCCGTCGGTGTCCACGAGCACCGCCCGCGGCTCCATGGCCGTCGGGATGAGCCGCTGCTGCACGTATGTCCGGTCGACGACGACGGCGGCGCCCTCGAACGCGGCGTCGAGGTCCCCCGAGGTGATCTTCATGGAGAACGCCTGGTTGCCCGCCTCGTGCACCTTCGGGCTGTCCGGCGACAACGCCTCGGTCATGTCGAGCACCGCGGGCAGCGGCTCGTAGTCGACCTCGACGGCCTCCAGCGCGTCGGCCGCCAGGTACCGGTCGGTCGCGACCACGCAGGCCACGGCCTCGCCGACGTACCGCACCTCGGAGGTGGCCATCGGCGGGTGGTCGGGGATGACGACGTCGTCGGTCACCGGCCACGCGCACGGCAGGCTGCCCTGCTCGGCGGCGAAGTCCTGGCCGCTGAACGCGGCCACCACGCCGGGCAGGCCGCGGGCCGCCGACACGTCCACCCGGGTGATCCGGGCGTGGGCCATCGGGCTGCGCAGGAACATCACGTGCAGCGTGCCGGGCCTGGAGAGGTTGTCCGTCCAGCGCGTACGCCCCGTCAGCAGCCTGGCGTCCTCCTTGCGCCGGCGCGGCCGGCCCACCTCGTGCACGCCGGCCGGCTCGTTGATCTGGCCGCTGCCGTCGATCTGCCCGGCGACGGCCTCGGGGCTCAGCTCGCTCACTGCGTCCTCACCGCCTGCCCCATCTCCTGCGCGCCGCGCTTCACCGCGCGCACGATGTTGCAGTAACCCGTGCAGCGGCACAGGTTACCCTCCAGCCCGTGCCTGATCGACTCCTCCGACGGCTCCGGGTCCTCCCGGACCAGGTCGATCGCGGCCATGACCATGCCGGGGGTGCAGTAGCCGCACTGCAACGCGTGCTCTTCGTGGAAAGCCCGCTGCATCGGGTGCATCGACCCGTTCGCGCCCAGGCCCTCGACGGTGACGACGTCGCCGCCGTCGGCCTGCACGGCCAGCACGGAGCAGCTCTTCACGCTCTTGCCGTCGAGCAGCACCGTGCACGCGCCGCAGTTGCTGGTGTCGCAGCCGACCGGGGTGCCGGTCCTGCCGAGCCGCTCACGTAGTAGATGGACGAGGAGGAGCCGCGGCTCGACGTCCTCCTCGTACTTGATCCCGTCGACGGTGACGGCGATTCGGGGCATACGTCCTCCCTCAGGAGCAGGGGAAAGGCGGACACACCCGAAACTACGCCGGTGTTTTTCCCGGTCAAGGGTTACTTGCCGCGGACCACCCGAGCGATGATCGCCACCACCCCCGCGAAGGCCAGCCCCACCACGGTCAGCCCGACCACGACCAGCGCGTCCGTGAGCACGCGGGTCACCACCAGGATGCCGAGCACCACGAACAACGTGCCGCTCAGCAGGGCCATCCAGTCGGTCCGGTGCAGGCGCCGGACCCGCTCGACGTCACGCGCCACGCCGCACCTCCATGTCGCCGAGGCCGCCGCGCAGGTTCAGCACGATCGTGAACTCCTCGTCCCCGGACCCGACCTCGGGCTCCAGCACCTTGTCGAACTTGACGTCCACGCCGCCCCTGATCGACTGGTCGACCTTGATGTCGCCGACCTTGTTCATCGCGTGCACCTCGACCCTGGCCGTCGGCGGCACGATCACCGTCAGCTCGCCCACGGAGACCCGGGCGTCGAACGTCAGGCTCGTCCCCGGCAGCGCCTTCAGCTCCGTCAGGTCCAGCCGGCCGTCGCCCACGCCGACGTCGTAGACCTTGCCCGCCTCCGCGGGCTTGGTCAGGTACCAGGTGGAGTCGCCGAAGTTGCGCGGCAGGCCGCCCAGCATCAGCCCCACGCCGATCAGCAGCGCGACCGTGGTGCCCGCCGCGACGAGACCGGCGCCGCGGCCCCACCAGGCGGCGATGAGCAGGCCGGCGCCGATGGTGATGAGCACCGCGCCGCCGACGATGGTCGGGCTCACGCCCGCGGCCGACCTGGCCTGGACCGCCACGACGATCCCTCCCACTATGATCGCGAGCAAGATGGTGATGACCCCGATGAACGACGCGGGGCGTCGTTTCTGCGGTGCCGGGGCGGGGGCCGGGCGGCCGTACAGGGCGGGGTCGTAGGGCGACTGGCCGGCCCGCCTGGCCGGGTCGAGCGGGCGGTAGGGGCCCTTCGGGGCGAAGGGCTCGCCGTAGCCGCTGTAGTCGATCGCGGTCCTGGGCTGAGGGCGGTAGGCGGGCGGCTCCTGCCGCGACGCCGCCTGAGCCTGCGGCCGCGGCTGCGCGGCCTCAGCGTCAGGGGTCCCTGTGCCGGGGGCCTCCGTGCCGTGGACCCCTGTGCCGGGCGTCTCCGTGCCGGGCGTCTGCGCCTGGCGGGTCGCGTCGTCGGGGAGCTGGTGCTCCGCCGTCACGGCGCCGGCGGCCTCCAACGCCTGCGCGGCCTCGATCTTCGACATCTCCGTCCGGCCGGCCTCCGCCTGTCCCGCCGCAGGGGTTTCGGGCCGGTCCGCACGCGGCGTCTCGGCCTGCCGGCCGGCGGACATCGCCCGCAGCCGCGCGGCCACGGCCTCGGCGTGCGCGGCGGCCGTCGGCCTGGGGGCCGGGGCCGGGGATTCAGGGTGAGCCGTCACGGTGTCGCCGAGGCCGGACCAGCCGGGTTCGGCGGGACGCACCCGAGGCGTGGACACGGGCGGCGCGTAGGGCGGCGCGGGCGGCTCCGCGTCGGGGGAGCGCCGGCGACCGAGCCGCTCGGGCATCGAGCGGGCCAGGCCCAGCAGGTCGACTCCTCTGGAGTGGGCCGCCAGCAGCGAGACGGCCAGCAGCACGCCGACCACCAGCGTGCCGGTGTCGAGCCAGACGGTCGCGAGGTTGAGCGCGAGGCCGAACCCGAGCACCGCCGTCAGCAGCGCCATCACGGCCTCGGCGTCGAGGTCGCGGCGGGTCCACTGCTCGATGATGCCCGGCCCGCCGTTGGGCTCCTTCATGAGCAGGAACGCCGCGATGTACAGGAAGATCCCGATGCCCGAACCGAGCAGGAGCACGGCGAACGCCACGCGGAACACCACGGGGTCGATGCCGGTGTGCCGCCCGAGACCGGCGCAGACGCCCATGAGGAAGCGCCCCTCGCTGCTGCGTCGCAGCTCCCGGGGCGGGGCGGCGGGTTGCCTGGGCGGAGCTTCTGTCATGGAACCATCGTGGACCGTCGGGCGGGGTGGCCGCATCCGGGAGACCCCTGACTCGACCCTGGGGGTTGTTCCCTGATGCCCGAAGTGCCCGCGACATGTGACGATGGCGATGTTATGGCAGACCAGAAGACACTTGCCGAGCCCGCCGGCGATCGACCCTATCGCCGGATGCTCCGCCCCATGGAGGGCCGCCTGCTCGGCGGCGTGGCCCAGGGGCTGGCGGCGCAGCTCTCCCTCGATCCCGTCGTGATCAGGCTGATGTTCGTGCTGCTCAGCGTCGTGGACGGGGTCGGCATGGTGGCGTACGCCGTGCTGTGGATGATCACTCCGCGGGAGCCGTACGAGGGGCCGCCGCCGCAGCGCGACTGGAGCCAGCTCGCCGCGTTCAGCGCGATCGGCGTGGCGCTGGCCGCCTTCGGCTGGCTGACCGGGGCCTCGAAGGGCGGGATCGGCATGTTGCCGTTCGCCGTCGGCGGCATCGGCGCGCTCATCCTGTGGCAGCAGGCCGACCCCGAACGCCGCAAGAACTGGGTCAGCGGCGCCACCAAGAGCATCCGCACCAACCGGGTGCGCACACTGCTCGGCGTGACGCTGGTCGTCATCGGCGCGGCCGGCTTCCTGTACGCCCAGGGCGAGCTGGCCCAGGCCAGGCCCGGTCTGCTGTTCACCGTCGTCGTGGTCGGCGGCATCGCGGTCATCGCCGCGCCCTGGCTGGCCGGCCTGTGGAAGGAGCTGCAGCTCGAACGGCGCGAGCGCATCCGGCAGGAGGAGCGCGCCGAGGTGGCCGCCATGGTGCACGACTCGGTGCTGCACACCCTCACCCTCATCCAGCGCGTCTCCCACGACCCCCGCGAGGTCACCCGGCTGGCCCGCTCCCAGGAGCGCGAGCTGCGCAACTGGCTCTATCAGCCCGCCCAGGACGCCGACGCCACCGTGGCCGCCGCCGTCCGCCGGATCGCGGCCGAGGAGGAGGACTCGCACGGCGTGCCCATCGAGGTCGTCTGCGTCGGCGACATCGACCTCGACGCGCAGGGCAAGCTGGCGGCGATGCTCAAGGCGTCCAGGCAGGCGATGGTCAACGCGGCCAAATATTCTGAGAGCCCGGCCATCTCCGTGTACGCGGAGGTGGAGGGCTTGGAGGTGACCATCTTCGTGAAGGACCGCGGCAAGGGCTTCGACCTTGAGGCGGTGCCCCTCGACAGAATGGGCATCAGGGAGTCCATCATCGGGAGAATGGAACGTCACGGCGGCACGGCCAGGGTCCGCACCGAGCCCGGCGAGGGCACGGAAGTGATGCTGACGATGAAGGTGGACAAGCAATGACACGCGTGTTGATCGTCGACGACCACCGGCTGTTCAGATCCGGCGTGCGCGCGGAGCTGGGCGACTCGATCGAGGTCGTGGGCGAGGCGGAGGACGTCGAGACGGCGGTCAAGGCCATCGCCGAGCACCAGCCCGACGTGGTCCTGCTCGACGTGCACATGCCCGGCGGCGGCGGCCAGGAGGTGCTGCGCCGCGTCCTCAGCACGGGCTCGCAGGTGCGCTTCCTCGCGCTGTCGGTCTCCGACGCCGCCGAGGACGTCATCGGCGTCATCCGGGGCGGCGCGCGCGGCTACGTCACCAAGAACATCAGCGGCAAGGAGCTCACCGACGCCATCCGCCGGGTGGCCGACGGCGACGCGGTCTTCTCGCCGCGGCTGGCCGGGTTCGTCCTCGACGCCTTCGCCTCCTCCGAGGCGCCCTCGATCGATCCCGAGCTCGACTCGCTGACCCAGCGCGAGCGCGAGGTGCTGCGGCTGATCGCCCGCGGCTACGCGTACAAGGAGATCGCCAAGGAGCTGTTCATCTCGGTCAAGACCGTGGAGACGCACGTGTCGTCCGTGCTGCGCAAGCTCCAGCTCTCCAACCGGCACGAGCTGTCCCGCTGGGCCACCGCGCGCCGCCTCGTCTGACCCTGCTCTCTGGACCGTTACAAGGTCGTTACGGCGATCCGTAGACGAATCAGGCGTCTCAGTAGTCACACATGGAAGGAGAAGCACATAATCCAGGAGTAACCCCCTTGAATCGCGTCCCCCGGTTGCTTGCCATGGTCGCACTGGTCTCGGCTGCGGCCTGTTCGGCAGAAGGCGTGCCAGCCTCGCAGGCCCCGGCGGTCCGGACGACCGCCGCCGTGGGCGTCGCCGCGGCTGCCCACGTCGCGGCCCCGGCCAAGAAGGTCAAGCTAGACATCGCCGACATCACGCCCATGGCGGAGACGGCGGAGAAAGTCGGCGTCGGTTTCCCGATCATCGTCACGTTCGACCGGGACGTGAAGGACAAGGCCGCCGTGGAGGCGCTGCTGGAGGTCCAGGCCGACAAACCGGTCGAGGGCGCCTGGCGCTGGGTGTCGGCCCGCAAGGTCATCTACCGGACGAAGACGTACTGGAAGCCGCACCAGAAGGTGCTGTTCACCGCGCGCCTCAGCCAGCTGCCCGGCAACAAGGCCAAGGACGTCACCCGCCGCTTCGCGGTCGGCAACGCGAACATCTCGGTCGTCGACACCCGCAGGCACCAGATGAAGGTCTACCGGGACGGCAAGATCGCCAAGAAGATCGCGATCAGCGCCGGCCGCGGCGGCCTGATGCGCAACGGCGTGGACGTCTACCTCACCACCAGCGGCACGCACCTCACCATGGGCAAGAAGTCCGTCGAGACGATGACGTCGTCCTGGATGGGGGTGACCGACCCCAAGGACCCGCGCTACTACAAGGAGGAGATCCCTTGGGCGGTGCGCATCTCCGACAGCGGCGAGTACGTGCACCAGAGCGCCGGCTACTACCAGTACCTCGGCCGCTCCAACCAGAGCCACGGCTGCGTGCGCGCCACGCCGCAGGGCGCCAAGTGGTTCTACGGCATCGCCCAGCGGGGTGACGTCGTCAAGATCACCGGGACCAAGCGCAAGCTCGACTGGCGCAACGGCTGGAGCTACTGGCAGCTCAACTGGACCCAGTGGAAGCAGGGCAGCGCCCTCAAGCCCTGACCCCGCAGCGGACCGGCAGGGCCGCCGCCAAGCGCCCTGCTCGCTCCTGAACACCGCAAACCAGGTGTCGTCGTCGGGCGCCCGGCCTCCGTCGAGGGTGGGCGCCCGTTGACGCCCAGGGTCAGAGCTTCTCCAGCGGGGCGTACGCCAGCAGCAGCGTCTTCTCGCCGTCGGCGCCGAAGTCGATCTTGACCTTGGTCTTCTCCGCCACCCCGTCCACGGCCACCACCGTGCCGAGCCCCCACTTGTCGTGCGTCACCCGATCGCCGGGCGTCAGCGACAACATCTGCCGCGACCCGCCGCCGCTCCTGGGCGCCGGCCGCGCGGCCGGTTCCCGCCGCGTCGCCGCGCTCCAGGCCGACTTCTCGGGGTCGGTACGCCAGTCGATGAGCTGCCCCGGCACCTCGTTGACGAACCGCGAGGCCGGATTGAACGACGGCGACCCCCACGAGCTGCGCACCGCCGCCCGCGTGAGGTAGAGCCGCTTCTGCGCCCGGGTGATGCCGACGTAGGCCAGCCGCCGCTCCTCCTCCAGCTCCTTCGGCTCGCCCAGCGACCGGACGTGCGGGAACACGCCGTCCTCCATCGCGGTCAGGAAGACGACCGGGAACTCCAGGCCCTTGGCAGTGTGCAACGTCATGAGCGTGACGACGCCCTGCCCGCCGTCGGCGTCGGGGATCTGGTCGGCGTCGGCGACCAGCGACACCTGCTCCAGGAACTCCACCAGCGTGCCCTCGGGGTTGGCCTCCTCGAACTCCGAGGCCACCGAGATCAGCTCGTTGAGGTTCTCCAGGCGGGACTCGTCCTGGGGGTCTTCTGAGGCCTCCAGCTCGGCGCGGTAGCCGGTGGCCACCAGGATCTCCTCGGCCAGCGTCGACGGCGGCACGCCCTCGGCCTTGGCGATCAGCTCCTCCAGCATCGCCACGAACTCGCGCACCGCGTTGAGCGAGCGCGTCGCCATGCCGTAGGCCTCGTCGGCCCGCCGCAGCGCGTCCCAGAACGAGATGCGCTCGCGCGAGGACAGCGCCTCGATCATGGCCTCGGCCCGCTCGCCGATGCCGCGCTTGGGCACGTTGAGGATGCGCCGCATCGACACGACGTCGGCCGGGTTGGCCAGCACCCGCAGGTAGGCCAGCAGGTCCTTGACCTCTTTGCGCTCGTAGAAGCGCACGCCCCCGACCACCTTGTACGGCAGCCCGGTGCGGATGAAGATCTCCTCGAACACCCGGGAGGCGGCGTTGGTGCGGTAGAACACCGCGACCTCGCTCGGCTTGACGCCCTCCTCGTCGCTGAGCCGGTCGACCTCCTGGGCCACGAACATGGCCTCGTCGTGCTCGTTGTCGGCGACGTAGCCCACGATCTTGGGGCCGTCGCCCTGGTCGGACCAGAGGTTCTTCGGCTTGCGGCCCTCGTTGCGCGCGATCACCGCGTTGGCCGCGGCCAGGATGTTCTGGGTGGAGCGGTAGTTCTGCTCCAGCAGGATCGTGCGGGCGTCGGGGTAGTCGCGCTCGAACTCCAGGATGTTGCGGATCGTCGCGCCGCGGAAGGCGTAGATCGACTGGTCGGCGTCGCCCACCACGCACAACTCGGACATGTCGGCGCCCGGACGCACGACGTCGCCGTCGGCGGTGCGCACCTCGGGATGGCCGACCAGCTCGCGGATCAGGATGTACTGGGCGTGGTTGGTGTCCTGGTACTCGTCGACCAGCACGTGCCTGAACCGCATCCGGTAGTGCTCGGCCACCTCGGGGAAGAGCTGGAACAACGTCACCGTGTTCATGATGATGTCGTCGAAGTCCATCGCGCCGGCCTCGGTCAGCTTGAGCTGATAGGCCTTGTACGCCTGCGCGAGCGTCTTCTCCAGGTGCGAGCCCGCCCGGTCGAGCGCGGTCTCGTAGTCGACCAGCTCGTTCTTGAAGTTGCTGACCTGCGCCGAGAACGAACGCGGCGGGTAGCGCTTCGGGTCGAGCTCCATCTCCCTGCAGACCATCGCCATCAGCCGCTGCGAGTCGGCCTGGTCGTAGATCGAGAAGCTGGACGGGAAGCCCAGCCGCTTGGCCTCGCGCCGCAGGATGCGCATGCAGGCGCTGTGGAACGTCATCACCCACATCGCCTTGGAACGCGGCCCGACGAGCTTGTCGATGCGCTCCTTCATCTCGCGGGCGGCCTTGTTGGTGAAGGTGATGGCCAGGATCTCGCCCGGATGGGCGTTGCGCTCGGCCAGCAGGTAGGCGATGCGGTGGGTGAGCACCCGCGTCTTCCCCGACCCCGCCCCCGCCACGATGAGCAGGGGGCTGCCATGATGGATCACGGCCTCGCGCTGCTGGGGGTTGAGGCCGTCGAGCAAGGGGTGGTCAACAGAGACTTGGGTCGGCACCCACCTAGGTTAAGACGCGCCACCGACAAACGGCGCCCGGAATGACTCCGGCGGGGTGCCGGTTGTCCTCCGTACAGGGTCCAGGAAGGGAAGCCATGCTGCCGGAAGCCGAGATCAACCGGGTACTTGTCGTCACCGCGCATCCCGACGACGTCGACTTCGCGGCGGCGGGAAGCGTGGCGCTGTTCGTGGAGCGGGGCGTGGAGGTCACGTACCTGCTCGTCACCGACGGCGACGCCGGCGGCAACGAGCGCACCCTGGACAACTCCGGCATGGCCGAGCTCCGCAGGACCGAGCAGCTCGCCGCGGCCAAGGCCGTCGGCGTGACGGACGTGCGCTTCCTCGGCTACTCCGACGGCCGGGTGGTGCCCTCGCTCGACCTCCGGCGCGACATCGCGCGGGTGATCCGCCAGGTACGCCCCGACCTGGTCATCACCCACCACCCCGACCGCAACTACCAGTTCGTCGCCCCCAGCCACCCCGACCACCGGGCCGTGGGCGGGGCCGCGCTCGACGCGGTCTACCCCGACGCCCGCAACCCCTACGCCTTCCCCGAGCTGCTGCGCGAGGAGGGCCTGGAGGCGTGGACGGTCAGGGAGGTCTGGCTGAACGGCGGCTCCACCCCCAACCACTGGGTGGACGTCACCGCGGTCATGGACCGCAAGCTCGCGGCCTTGCAGTCGCATGTCAGCCAGGTCGCCCACGTCGAGGGCTTCGTCGACTTCGTCCGTGGCCGCTTCGCCGCCTGGGCCGAGCAGGCCGGGTTCGGCGAGGGCCACTTCGCGGAGGGCTTCCAGGTCGTGCCCACGGCCTGACCCCGGCCTGTCGGCCCCCGGCTCAGGGGATCGAGCCGGGCGGCACCACCCAGAGCGCCGGCTGCCCGGTGACCTCGGAGATGACGTCGAAGTCCCGGTCGTAGTGCAGGATCGTCGCCTGATGCACCTCGGCACAGGCGGCGATCAGCAGGTCGCCCGACCCGGCCGCCCGGTGGCGCGACCTTCCGGCGAGCATCGCCTGCACCTCCAGGGCCCTCGGCCCGACCTTCTTGTGCGCGATGGACAGCAGGCGGAAGCCCTCCCGCAGGTAGCGGGCGTCCCGCTGGTGGCCCTTGAGGTCACGGGCGCTGTAGAGCACCTCCAGTTGCGTGACCTCGCAGACCGCGAGCGTCCTGTTGAGGATGAGCGGTTCGAGGGCCCGGTGGACCGCTGGATGCGGCATGCGGGCCAGGGCGCTCTTGTCGATCAGGTAGAGCACTCCGGTGGTCACCACGCATGCTTCATGATCCATGGATCCAGAAGATGCGTATTGTCCCGGGTACGCCAGTATTCGAAGGCTTCGCGGCGTTTGCCCCTTGCTGCGACTTCCGACAGGGCCGCGTTCACCGTCTCCTTCAGGGTCGATGTCCCCAGCTCGTGTTGGGCCAGCTCCAGAAGACCTGTGTCGATGTCGATCACCGTACGCATGCAGCACCACCTCCGTACCTCCATCGCATATCAGAAGTCCTGATCTTGATGTACGCATGCGGAGAGCCGGTGTGAGCTCCCGCAATGCGCGTCTCGGGTGAAGGTAAGGGCATCGAGGCGAATTCTCTGGACCGTTCCAAAGATGAGAGGAAGGATTCTCATCCGCCGAGGTGGAAACCTCATCCCCCGCTGGAAGAAGTCTCTACCTGGCCGTCGCGCGCAGTCGTTGCGGAGAGCCGCGCGAAGAGGTAACCGAGCGAATTGGTCGCCAGGTGCAGCATCGACGGCGCCAGCAGCCCGCCACGGCGCCGGAGCTCGCAGAAGAGCACCCCCGCCGCCGCCGTCGACACCACGCTGCCCGCCACCACCCGCGCGACGTCGAGCCGGCCGGGCGACTCGCCCGCGGTCAGCGCGCCGAGCGCCGGGTTCGCGCGGGCCATGTCGATCGCCGGGAGGATGTGCCAGAGGCCGAACAGGGCCGAGGAGAGCGCCGTGGCGGCGGCCGGGCCGTGCCGGCGGGCCAGCATGCCGTGCAGCGCGCCGCGGAACCCGACCTCCTCCAGCAGGACCGTGCCCAGGGGGACCTGGATCAGGGCCTCCTCCAGAGCGCGGGCACGCGAGAGCGACAGGGCGCGCTCGTCGTGGAAGAGCGGCCTGGTGCGGGGCACGGCGATGCCCACGGTGTAGACGGCGGCCACCGCCGTCGCCAGCACGCCGCCGACGGCCGCTCCGCGGGACGCCTTCTCGAACCCCAGCTCACGCCACGACACCTGGTGCCGGCGTGCCATGGCCACGAGCGCGGCGGTGGCGGCGGCGGACGTGAGGGGGGCGAGCCTGGGGGCGATCTTGTTGTTGAGGACGTTGGCGGCGGTGAGGACGGCGATCGAGCGCAACAGCACCCTTGCAGGCTACGTCGCACCACGGAACGGCGGCGTCCGGTGGGGGCGGGGTGGTCGGTGGGCGGGGTCAGGAGGCGGCGGAGTTGCGCCAGCCTGCGGGGAAGCGGGTGCGGCGGCGTTCCTGCGGGGTGAGGCCGCCCCAGATGCCTTCCGTCTCGCCCTCACGTAAGGCGTAGGAGCGGCACTCGTCGATGACCGGGCAGCGGGCGCAGACCGCCTTCGCGCGGGCCTCCTGCAACGGTGAGGGCGCGAGCGGGAAGAAGAGGTCAGGGTCGCTGGACCTGCACGCGCCTCTGCGCAGCCAGCCGATCTCCTCCAGTGGCATGCACCCACCGTAGAGGCAGGTCATGATCAGACACATCATCCTCTGGGCTGACCCGCGCGTACACCCTCAGCAGGCGCGGACGCCGTTCTCATAGCCGCCGGCGAAGGAGGCCTGGCGTTGCTCGGCGGTGCCGTGGGCGGCGGGGTTCAGCCAGTCGTCCGTGGGGTCGCCGGCGGCCTCCAGGCTGGTCATGAGCTCGTCCTCGTCGCCGGGCTGGGCACGCAGGGAGCCTGAGCCGACCAGGGCCGCCAGCGTCCCGCCGGCGTAGCAGTCGGCCTGCAGCTCGGCCTGGACGTTCAGCTCGAAGCCGGTCCTGAGCTGGGCCTGGACGGCGTGCCCGAACTCGTGGGGGATGATCACGTACACCGAGCCGTCGCCCATGTCGTTCCACAGGGACTCCATCCAGGCCTGGTCGTAGGCGATGAAGTGGCCCTCGGGGCAGTAGAAGGCGTTGTTCGGCACGGACGGCTCGCCCCCACAGGAAGGCCCCGAACTCCCGGAGTAGGGGATGAAGTCGGCGATAGGCCGATATCTCATCCCCTGCTGGTCGAAGAACTCCGTCCAGAACGACTCGGTGAGCGTGCGCGCGGCCCGGATGTCGTCCTCGAACGTGTCGGCCCCCTGGACGTCCCTGGACGCGGGCCGGGTGAGGCCGCAGCCGGCCAGCAGCAGGACGAGGGCCAGGACGAGGAGGCGGGGTCGCACGAGGTTCACACGTCCCAAGTGTGCACCGGATCGTTGCCGTGCATGCGGTCGATGTAGTCCAACGTCATGGCGCGTAACGCCTCGTGGCGGTCGCCGCCCTGCGCGCGCACCCGTTCGACCTGCCAGGTCGCGCCTGTGCGGCCGGTCAGGCAGCGTCCCTCGATGATGCCGAGCAGCCGGTCGGCGACCGGCGTGTGCACCCCCCACGCGGCCAGGCCCTCGCGCGCCATGGGCAGCAGCCGGCGCAGGATCAGCTCGGCCGCCGGCACCTCGCCCAGACCCGGCCAGTACAGCCGGGCGTCCAGGCCGTGCCGGGCCGCGGCGGCGAGGTTGTCCTCGGCGGTGCGGAAGGACATCTGGCTCCAGATCGGCCGCTCGGCCGACGGGAGCACGCGCATCAGGCCGTAGTAGAACGCGGCGTTCGCGGCGATGTCGGCCACCGTGGGCCCGGCGGGCAGGACGCGGTTCTCCACGCGCAGGTGCGGCA
Organism: Nonomuraea sp. NPDC049637; assembly: GCF_040675235.1. Classification (NCBI taxonomy): domain Bacteria; kingdom Bacillati; phylum Actinomycetota; class Actinomycetes; order Streptosporangiales; family Streptosporangiaceae; genus Nonomuraea; species Nonomuraea sp. NPDC049637. The sequence continues at coordinate 93,626 of NZ_JBFAOM010000012.1, read as the reverse complement.
CGCCGTCCACGACCGCGTAGACCGGTCGGTTCCAGCGGTAGATGGTGCCGTTGTGCAGGGTCAGCTCGTGCAGCTGGGGGATGCGGCCCTGGTCCAGCTCGGCCCGCGGGTCCTCCTCCTCGCACAGGGGGAGCAGCGCCGGGTAGTAGCTGACGTTCTCCTCGAACAGGTCGAAGACGCTGGTGATCCAGCGTTCCCCGAACCACACCCGCGGCCGCACGCCCTGCGTCTTCAGCTCGGCCGGACGCGTGTCGGTGGCCTGCTCGAACAGCGCGATCCTGGTCTCGCGGTGCAGTTCCTTGCCGAACAGGTAGGGGGAGTTGGCCGCGACGGCGACCTGGGGGCCCGCGATGACCTGGGCGGCGTTCCAGTGCGGCGCGAACGCCTCCGGGCTCACCTGGAGGTGGAGCTGGACGCTGGTGCACGCGGCCTCGGGCGCGACGCTGTCGGCGTGGGTGTCGAGGCGTTCCACGCCCTCGATGCACAGGTGCAGATCCTCGCCGCGGGCGGCGAAGATCTGCTCGTTGAGCAGGCGGTAGCGCGGGTTGGCCGACAGGGTGCCCTCGCTGATGTCCTGCTCGCGCAGCGTGGGCAGGATGCCGACCAGCACCAGGTGCCCGTCCTGGGAGCGGGCGCGCTCCTCGGCGTGGTTGAGCCGCCTTCGTACGTCCGCCTCCAGGTGCAGCGGGCCGTCGCCGGTCAGCTCCCTGGGCTCGACGTTGATCTCGATGTTGAACTGCCCCAGCTCGGTGGCCCAGTCCGGCTGCTCGATCGCGGCCAGCACCTGGGCGTTGCGCATGGCGGCCTCGCCGCGGGCGTCCACGATGTTGAGCTCGATCTCCAGGCCGGCCTGGGGGCGGTCGAACTCGAAGCGCGACTCGCGCAACATCTGGGCGAAGACGTCGAGACATCGACGCACCTTTTCCCGATATTTCCGGCGATCGTCCCGGCTGAACACGACGACTGGCACGTCCCTGCCCATACCAGGAAATGTCGCACGACTGGGCCGACATGACCAGCCGGAGATCGGCACGATGTCCCCGCGTGCCGGATCCCACGAAGATCATCGAGACGGCGCGCGGCCCCGTGACATCCCCGTAGGGTTCGGGGCATGCGCGTATTGATTACCGGTGGGGCGGGCTACATCGGCAGCACGATCGGGTCGGCGTGCCTCGACGCCGGCATCGAGCCCGTGATCCTCGACAGCCTCGTGACGGGCCGCAGGGAGTTCGCCGAGGGACGGGTCTTCTACGAGGGCGACATCGACGACGGCGCCCTCGTCGACAAGATCTTCGCCGAGCACCCCGACATCGAGGCCGTCGTCCACTGCGCGGCCCTGATCGTCGTGCCCGACTCCGTCGCGGACCCGGTCGGCTACTACCGCGCGAACGTCGCCAAGAGCCTGGAGCTCACCGACCACCTGCTGCGCAACGGCTGCGAGCGGATGATCTTCAGCTCGTCCGCGTCGATCTACCAGGCCGGCGCGGACCACACCGTGGACGAGAGCTCGCCGCTCGCCCCGCAGAGCCCGTACGCGCGGACCAAGGCGGTCTGCGAGGCCATGTTCGCCGACATCGCCGCCACCCGCCCGATCCGCATCCTGTCGCTGCGCTACTTCAACCCGATCGGCGCCGACCCGGCCATGCGCACGGGCCTGCAACTGCGCCGTCCCAGCCACGCCCTGGGCAAGATGATCGAGGCGTACGAGGACGGCGTGCCGTTCGCGATCACCGGCACCGACTACCCGACGAGCGACGGCACGGGCATCCGCGACTACGTCCACGTCTGGGACCTGGCCGCCGCGCACGTGGCGGCGCTGCGCCGGTTCGACTCCCTGGACGCCGACGTGATCAATCTCGGCACCGGCGCCGGCACGACGGTCCGCGAGCTGGCCGAGGCGTTCAACCGGGTCGTCGACCGGCCGATCGACGTGGTCGAGGCGCCCGCCCGGCCCGGCGACGTGGCGGGGGCGTACACGCGCAGCGACCGGGCGCGGCGGCTGCTCGGCTGGGAGACCAGGTTCACCGTCGAGGAGGGCATCAGGCACTCGCTGGAGTGGGCCGCCCTGCGCGACTCCCGCCTGGCCTGACCCGGCCTGACCTGGCCTGACCCGCGCGCCCGCCGGGCGCCGCGCCCCTCCCGCCAAGCGGCGACGGGAGAGGCGCGGGCCTCGGCGGCGGGGTGCTACTTGGCGACGCTGACGCCGAACGGCAGGTCGAGGGAGGAGATGTCGTCCTTGCCGTTCTCGAACTCGCTGGAGACGTCGTCACCCGTCGGAGCCTTGATCGACACGGCGTCGCCCCAGCCGGTGAACCGGGTGTCGACCCGCACGCCGCCGTCCTTCGCGGAGCCCGAGCCGGTGATCGCGGTCTGCGGGAACGTGGCCACCAGGCGCACCGGCAGGCCGGCCGCGTTCACGGTGAGCTTCCAGCTGATGACGCTCTTCAGCTGCTTGGCCTTGGGGCTCGGGTCGATCGCGCTCGACCGGTACCAGGGCGAGATCTTCCGCAGGTCGCGGACGGTGATCTTGCCGGCGTAGCCGCCGCTCACCGGCTTGGCGGTCTTGAGCAGGGTCTTGAGCGTGGCCTGCTCGGCGACGTTCACCGGCTGGCCGAACGTGCCGGTGAGGCCGCCCGTCGGGCCGTGCGGGGCCTTGAACCAGGTCTCGCCCTCGGGCAGGACCTTGCTCCACATGCCGCCGGACAGGTACGACGTGGTGCCGATCCGGATCGTGCGCTCGGGCGTGGCCAGGGCCTTGAGCGTCTCCGGCGCGTCCTCGCCCAGGTCGGACAGGTTGATGGCGAACTTGGCGGTGATGTCCGAGGCGGCGAGGCCCGACTTGCTGAACTGGAAGGTTCCCGTGCGCCGGATGAAGACCTCGCTGCGCACACCGTCGCTGACGCTGATGCGCTCGCTGAACTTCACTCCCTTGCCGGGGACGAGCTGCTTCTTCACGGCGGTCACGGGGTTCTTGGGCGCGGCCGCCTGGGCCGGAGCCGCCAGCAGCGCGGGGGTGGCGGCCACCAGGGCGGCGGCCGTCGCCAGCGCGACGCCGGTGAGGGTTCGCTTCATGTGCGGTTGTGTCCTTGGTTCGAGGGGGATTGTGGCGACAGCTCGGCGGCTCAGTCGAACAGGCCGAGCGAGCTGGTGGAACCGTCGGGGATGTCCTGGCGGAGCTTCTCGGCTCTGGCCCGCTTCTCGGCCATCAGGTCCTTGTAGGTGATGACCTCGTCCACCGGAGGCGCCTTGACGCTGACCTTCGCGCCCCAGCCCGAGAGCCGGGTCTCGACGACGATCCGCGAGCCCGGCGCGAGGTTCTGGCCGGTGACGACGCGGTCGGGCAACGCCTGGGCGTTCAGGCCCAGGCGGTAGCGGAAGCCTTCGTACGCGCCGGCCCCGCGCGCCTGCGCGAGGGTCAGCGCGCCCTGGCGGAGGCCGTCCTCGGGGGCGGCGGCATGCGAGAGCAGGGCCTTGACCGTCTTGGGCGCCAGCACGTCGACCGGCTGGGCCGAGGTGATCACCTTGCCCTTGAGGTGCTCCATGAGCACCCACGTCCGGCCCATGGGCATGTCGTCGGCCAGGCCGGCCGCCTGCACGTAGACCTTGCCGCCGACGCTGATCCAGCGTTGCCGGCTGTCGTCCTCGCCGATCGTCCTGAACACGACGTCGGCCGCGACGGGCCCGGACGCGCCGAACTGCACGGAGCCGGCCATGCGGGTGACCTCGTCGTCGCGCGGGCGCTTCGACTCGGTCCGCGCGGTCTCGGAGATCGTCACCCCGTGGCCCGGGGCGAACTGCCGCTTCAGGGCGGCGACCGGGTCCGTGGCCGCCTGTGCGGGGACGGCCGGGATGAGTGCCGCGGCCGTCACCGCGGCCGCGAGCATTCGCTTCATGAGGGGTCCTTAGGAGGGGGGCTACCTGACGTTGCCCAGGGAGTTGAGTGAGCCGTCCGGGATGTTCTGCGGGACCGTGCTGTCGTCGCCGAGGTCGGCGACGTCGGTCACCTGGTCGGCCGGCGGGGCCTTGACCTTGACCTTGACGCCCCAGCCGGTGAAGCGGGTCTCGGTCGTGCTGTGGCTGGTGCCGAGGATGCCGTAGTCGAGGGTCCAGTCGCTGACGACCCTGGTGACCAGGCCCTTGGAGTCCACGGCGAGCAGGTACGAGACCTTGACCTTGGCGACCTTCTTGTTGACGCTCTGGCCGTAGATCTTGCCCAGTTCCTTCACCGTGACCGAGCCGCGGTAGATGCCGCCCTTGGTGCTCGCGGCGTGGGAGACGAGGGCCTTCAGCACCTTGGGCTCGAAGACGTCCAGCATCTGGTTGGAGGTGCTGATCCGCATGCCGGTGTCGGGGTAGCGGACCCACTTCCTGCCCTCGGGCAGGCCCTCGCTGTAAAGGCCGCCCTGCGCATATACGTGCTTGCCCACGGTGATGACCCGGGCCGGCATGAGCGACGCGAACACGTCGGCGTTCTTGCCGATGCCGTGATTACGTACGTCCGAGGCGACGATTCCGGACCTGCCGAACTCCAGAACGCCGGACGTCTTCGTGGCGCCGGTGCTCTTGCCGTCCATCGAGGAGCGGGACGTCTCGGTGAACCGTACGCCGTGCCCGGCGACGTACTGCTTCTTCAGCGCCTTCGCCGGGTCCGCGGGCGCGGCCTGGGCCGGGGTCGCGGTCACGAGCGCCGCCGCGGAGGCCAGGGCCAGGCCCGCGATAATTCGCTTCATCCGATTCCTTCAGATCAAGAATGAGGGGAGCAGGAATCCTGCCAATTGAAGATCACGACCATATATCGACAGACACCGCATAAGGCGGCAAATTGGTGCACTTTCGGTGCAGGGAGGGACATGGTGAAGTGAGATCACCGTCACATAGCGGAAGAACCGTGCCCCGATGACCTGTGCAGGTCAAGCTTGGGGCTAGGCTTCACTGGCGGAAACGCCCGGCACGCACCCCTGAGCGTAGGAGCTCGCCGTGAGAGAGCGAGGCACGAAGCCGACACGAGCGGCGAGCGGACGCGACCGTCAGCGCAGTTGCCCGGGCCGTCGAACATCAGTCGGATAAGCAAGGACGGACCCTCGTGGACCTGTTCGAACATCAGGCGAAGGAGCTCTTCGCTGACTACGGCATCCCGGTGCCACGCGGCATCGTCGCCAACACCGTGGAGGAGGTGCGGGCGGCGGCTGAGGAGCTGACCGGCCGCGTTGTCGTCAAGGCCCAGGTCAAGACCGGCGGTCGGGGCAAGGCCGGCGGCGTGAAGGTGGCCGACGACGCCGCCGACGCCGTCGAGAAGGCCACCGCCATCCTCGGCATGGACATCAAGGGCCACACGGTCCACAAGGTGCTCGTGGAGGAGGCCAGCGCGATCGCGGAGGAGTACTACTTCTCCTTCCTGCTCGACCGCGCCAACCGCACCTTCCTCGCGATCTGCTCCGCCGCCGGCGGCATGGACATCGAAGAGGTCGCCCACAGCACGCCGGAGAAGGTCGCCAAGGTGCCGGTCTCGGCCCTCGACGGCATCGACCGCGCCAAGGCCCGCGAGATCGCGGTGGCCGGCGGGCTGCCCGAGAAGTCGCTCGACGGCGCCGCCGAGCTCATCGAGAAGCTGTGGCACTGCTTCGTCGACGAGGACGCCACGCTGGTCGAGGTCAACCCGATGATCCTGTCGGCCGACGGCCAGGTGAAGGCCCTCGACGGCAAGGTCACCCTCGACGAGAACGCCGGCTTCCGCCAGGCCGACCACGAGGCGCTGGCCGACAAGGCCGCCGAGGACCCTCTGGAGGCCAAGGCCAAGGAGAAGGACCTCAACTACGTCAAGCTCGACGGCAACGTCGGCATCATCGGCAACGGCGCCGGCCTGGTCATGTCCACCCTCGACGTGGTGGCCTACGCGGGCGAGGCGTTCCCCGGCAAGCCGTCCCCGGCGAACTTCCTCGACATCGGCGGCGGCGCCTCGGCCGAGGTCATGGCCGCGGGCCTGGAGATCATCCTCTCCGACCCGAGCGTCAAGTCGATCTTCGTGAACGTCTTCGGCGGCATCACCGCCTGCGACGCCGTGGCCAACGGCATCGTCTCGGCGTTCAAGCTGCTGGAGAGCCGCGGCGAGGCCGTGACGCACCCGCTGGTGGTCCGCCTCGACGGCAACAACGCCCAGCTCGGGCGGCAGATCCTGGCCGACGCCGCGCTCCCGCGGGTCGAGCTGGTTGACACGATGGACGACGCGGCCAAGCGGGCCGCCGAGCTCGCTGCGGTAGGTGCGTGAGTCATGGCTATCTGGCTGACCGAGAACAGCAAGATCATTGTTCAGGGCATGACCGGCGGTGAGGGCACCAAGCACACCCGCCGCATGCTCGCCTCCGGCGCGAAGGTCGTCGGCGGCGTCAACGCCCGCAAGGCGGGCATCACGCACGAGGGCCTGCCCGTGTTCGGCACGGTGAAGGAGGCCATGGAGCAGACCGGCGCCGACGTGTCGGTCGTCTTCGTGCCGCCGGCCCACACCAAGGCCGCCGTCAAGGAGGCCGTCGACGCCGAGATCCCGCTCTGCGTCGTGATCACCGAGGGCATCCCGGTCCACGACTCGACCGAGTTCTGGGCGTACGCGGTGGCCAAGGGCAACAAGACCCGCATCATCGGGCCCAACTGCCCCGGCATCGCCTCGCCCGGCGCGTCCAACGCCGGCATCATCCCCGCCGACATCACCACCGCCGGCCGCATCGGCCTGGTCTCGAAGTCCGGCACGCTGACCTACCAGCTCATGTACGAGCTGCGCGACTTCGGTTTCTCCACCGCGGTCGGCATCGGCGGCGACCCGGTCATCGGCACCACGCACATCGACGCGCTCCAGGCCTTCCAGGACGACCCCGACACCGACGCGATCGTGATGATCGGTGAGATCGGCGGCGACGCCGAGGAGCGGGCCGCGGCCTACATCGAGCAGCACGTCACCAAGCCGGTCGTGGCCTACGTCGCGGGCTTCACCGCCCCCGAGGGCAAGACGATGGGCCACGCCGGCGCCATCGTCTCCGGCTCGGCCGGCACCGCCCAGGCCAAGAAGGAGGCCCTGGAGAAGGTCGGCGTCCGCGTCGGCAAGACCCCCTCCGAGACGGCCCGCCTGATGCGCGAGATCATGCAGTCCCGCTAGTCACGCATGGAAGAGCCCCGTCTGGCCGCCGCCATGCGGGGCTTTTCCATGTCCGGAGGCCGCCGGGGCGGTGCGTAAAGGGCGGGGAAAGGGGGCGAGGCGCGTTCGCGGGGGGTCTCACGGGCGACAAAGTGGACCCTCTGCGGCGCGTCAACCAAGCGATGGTTGGGAAAGATTGAGAAAATCGCATCTGTGACGGCCATTCTCGACCAGTTGCGTACCGCCCCCAAGTCGGTGCTCGGCAAGCTCCCCGGGGTCTCGACCGACGACGACGAGTCGAGGCGGCCGCTACCCGTGTCGGGCATGCTCGCCGCCGCCTGCACGCTCGGCGTCGGCCTGGCCGTGCTCACCACGCTCACCCTCGTCGGCTGGATCGCCGCGCCGCGCGGCACGCTCGGCGCGGGCCTGCCCGGCGTGTTCCGCGCGGCGGCGCAGCTCTGGCTGGCCGCGCACCACGCGGGGTTCGCGATGCCCGGCGGCCGGGTCGGGCTGCTGCCCCTCGGGCTGATGGTGCTGCCCGCCTTCCTGCTCTACCGCGCCGGCCGCTGGATGGCCCGCGACGCCGACCTGCGGCTGCGCCTGCCCGCCCGGCTGCCCAAGAACAGCCCGCGCGAGCAGGCCAACGCCCGCCGCCGCGCGCAGCTCGTGCTGGTCGGCCAGGCGGGCGTCTCGCTGGCGGCGCCGTACGCGCTGCTGGCCGGGCTGATCGCGCTGGTGGCGCGCAACGAGATCACCCAGCCGTTCATCGGCGAGGCGCTGCTCAGCCACTTCGTGCTGGCCTTCCTGGCGGGCTCGCTGGCCACCGCGCGCATGATCGGCCCGTGGCGGATCATGCTCAAGCTGCTGCCCGAGCGGCTGCGGGCCGTCACGGTCGGCACGGCGGTCGCCACCACGGCGCTGCTGGTCTGCGGGCTGGGGCTGGTGCTGGTCGCGGTCGTGCTGAACTTCGGCCAGGTCAGGGAGCTGTCGAACGTGCTCGCGCCGGGCTTCGTCGGCGGCGTGCTGCTGTTGCTGCTCCAGCTCCTCTACCTGCTCAACGCCGTGATCTGGGCCTCCTCCTACATCGCCGGCCCCGGCTTCGCCATCGGCGCGGACACGCTGGTCGCCCCGACCGGCGTCGAGCTCGGCACGGTGCCGAGCCTGCCGTTGCTGGGCGCGCTGCCCGAGAGCGGGCCCGTGCCCGCGTGGATGATGGCGGTGATCGCGCTGCCGTTCGCGGCGGGCGCGGTGGCGGGCGTGTTCGTGGCCCGCATCTCGCCCTCGCATTCGTACGAGGCCGCCCCCCTGTGGGGCTTCCTGACCGGCGTCTGCACCGGCCTGGTCGCCGGCCTGCTGGCCGCGCTGTCCGGCGGGCCCATCGGCGGCGGCCGGCTGTCGGCGATCGGCCCGTCCCCCTGGGAGGTGGCCCTGTCGGTGGCCCTGGAGGTGGGAGTGGCGGCCGGCATCTCGGCGGGCGTGGCCAACCTGCTGCTGCTCAACAAGAAGGCCCGCGCGCCGCTCGACAAGGCCGCCGCGCCGGTCCGCAAGGCGGGGGCGGCCATCGCCAAGGCGGCCAGCAAGGTGGGCCTGGCCGAGTCCGACCCGCGCCCGCTGCCCGGCCACTGGATGGACGCCACCGAAGCCGACACCCAGGAGATCCCGGTCATCAGGGACGACTGGCAGGACGAGCACGCCTCCGCCGAGGCCGAGACCCTGGCCCAGGCCCGCCCGCGCCCGGCCGAGCCCTCAGCCGGCCCGGCCCGCCCGCCGCGCAAGGACATCGTGGACGAGTCCGACGACCGCGGCGGTCACGTCATCTACGTCGACCCCTACGCCTGGGACCGCGACTAGCCGGGGCCGGCGGGCCGCGCCGGGACGCCGCCCACCGCGGCGAGCACGGACCTCGTCGCCTGCTCGCCCTGGCCCACCCAGTGCGGGTCGAGCCTGGCGCCCTGCTCGATCGACCAGTACCACGACACCTCGGCCAGCAGCGCGCCGCAGGCCGCGACCACCGTCGCCGTCGTCCCCACGTCGCCGTTGTCCGAGCTGCCCGGCTCGGTGACCAGCACCTCCACCGCGCGCCATCCGGGCTCCGCGAGATCGAGGACCGTGCTGCCCGTCACGACGCCCTCCGGCTGCCGCCCGCACTGGCCGGCTGCCCGCGTCGAGGCGTCCAGCAGCACGCCGGCCCGGTCCGGCGAGGTCACCCAGAACCTGACGGACGGCGACGCAGGAAGCTCGGCGACCCGCAGTCCGGCCGCGTACGCGGGCACGCCGCGCGGCGGCAGCCGCGCCTTCGTCCCGGCCTCCGTCCGGCACGGCGCCAGCAGCAGAAGGGCTGCCGCCGCCGGTCCGAGCCGCCTGAGACGATTCATGCCGGTGGGACGTGCGGGCCGCGGGCCCTGTGTCTAGGACTGCATCGCCCCGAGCAGCTGGAGGACGTCGGGCGGCAGCTTGCGCTGCGCGGCGTCCCTGAACTGGGTGAAGCACTCGCCCTGGGCCGAGACTGTGCCCGCGCCCTTCATGCACTCCTGGTAGGCGGAGTATTCGTCCATCAGGTAGAGCTGCATCCCCGTGGCCATGGCCGACAGGGCCAGCGCGATGGAGGAGATGGTGATGCCGCCGACGGCCGTGCCGGTGGGCTTGTGGGCGCTGCGCAGCCGCGGCAGCGCGCGGATGCCCGACATGAGCGCGAACAGGGCCATGACCAGGCCGGCGAGCGGCAGCATGAACGTCATGGCCAGCGCCGCGATGGACAACCAGATCGCACGGCGACCCGCTGAATCGGCGGGCTGCTGACCCGCCGGTGCCTGCACCGGTGTCGACACCTGACCTCCTCTGCGTCGCCGGGCGAGGAACAGATACCCTGTCAGCCCCACCCTGTTTCCATTCTTTGGAGTGTGCGTGTCAAAGGCTGGGCGGCTCGTCGTCCTCGTCTCCGGCTCTGGAACCAACCTACAGGCCCTGCTGGACGCTTCCGCCGACCCGTCGTACGGTGCGCGCGTGGTGGCGGTGGGCGCGGATCGGGACGGCATAGAGGGCCTGGCCAGGGCCACCAGGGCAAACGTCCCGACATTTGTTGAAAAACTGAGCGATCATGCGACTCGGGCGGACTGGGATGCCGCCCTCGCCGACAGGATCGCATCGTACGAGCCCGACCTGGTGGTGTCGGCGGGCTTCATGAAGATTTTGGGTGCGCCCACGCTCGACGCGTTCCCCGTGCTCAACACCCATCCGGCGCTGCTGCCGTCCTTCCCCGGCGCCCACGGCGTGCGCGACGCGCTGGCCCACGGGGTGAAGGTGACCGGCTGCACCGTGATGCTGGCCGACGCGGGGATCGACACGGGGCCGATCGTCGCCCAGGAGGCGGTGCCCGTGCTGCCGGACGACGACGAGCCGGTCCTGCACGAGCGCATCAAGACCGTCGAGCGCCGCCTGCTCGTCGACATCGTCGGCCGGATGGCCCGCGAGGGCTGGACGGTCAGCGGACGCACCGTCCGCATCGGCAACCAATCAGGAGGGGAAAGCACGTGACTCGCATCGCCATCCGGCGCGCGCTGATCGCTGTCTACGACAAGTCCGGGCTCGAAGAGCTGGCCAGGGCACTCGACGGCGCCGGCGTGGAGATCGTGTCGACAGGCGGCACGGCCGCCGCGATCGCGTCCCACGGGATCCCGGTGACCAAGGTGGAGCAGCTCACCGGCTTCCCCGAGTGCCTCGACGGCCGGGTCAAGACGCTGCACCCGCGCGTGCACGCCGGCCTGCTGGCCGACCTCACCAAGCCCAGCCACGTGGCCCAGCTCGACGAGCTGGAGATCGACCCGTTCCAGCTCGTGGTGGTCAACCTCTACCCGTTCCAGCAGACGGTGGCCTCCGGCGCCTCCGACGAGGAGTGCGTCGAGCAGATCGACATCGGCGGGCCCGCGATGATCAGGGGCGCCGCCAAGAACCACGCCACCTGCGCGGTCGTGGTCGACCCCGCCGCCTACGGCGACGTGCTCACCGCGCTGGAGGAGGGCGGGTTCACGCTGCACGAGCGCCGCCGCCTGGCCGGTGTCGCCTACGCCCACACCGCCGCCTACGACGTCGCCGTGGCCAACTGGTTCGCTGGGCCGTACGCGGGCGGGGAGGAGGAGTTCCCCGAGTTCACCGGCGTCGCGTACGAGCGCAAGGCGACCCTGCGCTACGGCGAGAACCCGCACCAGCGCGCCGCCCTCTACACCGCCGGCTCCGGCGGCCTGGCCAACGCCGAGCAGCTGCACGGCAAGGAGATGTCCTACAACAACTACCTCGACTCCGACGCGGCCTGGCGGGCGGCCTGGGACTTCGCCGAGCCCTGCGTGGCCGTCATCAAGCACCAGAACCCGTGCGGCATCGCCGTCGGCGCCGACGTGGCCGAGGCACACCGCAAGGCCCACGCCTGCGACCCCGTCTCGGCCTACGGCGGCGTGATCGCGGTCAACCGCGAGGTCACCGTCGAGCTGGCCCGGCAGATCGCCGACGTGTTCACCGAGGTCGTCGTGGCCCCCGGCTTCAGCGCGGAGGCGCTGGAGGTGTTGCGGGCCAAGAAGAGCCTGCGCCTGCTGCGCTGCCCGGAGGGGCCGTCCCAGCCGCTGGAGTTCCGCCGCGTCGACGGCGGCCTGCTGCTGCAGGCGGTCGACCGGATCGACGCCGCCGGCGACGACCCGTCGGCGTGGGAGCTCAAGACCGGCGCGGCCGCCTCGCCCGAGCTGCTGGCCGACCTGGCCTTCGCCTGGCGCGCCTCGCGCTCGGTGAAGTCGAACGCGATCCTGCTGGCCGCCGGCGGCGCCACGGTGGGCGTGGGCATGGGCCAGGTCAACCGGGTCGACTCCTGCCGCCTCGCGGTGAGCCGGGCGGGGGAGCGGGCGGCCGGCTCGGTCGCCGCCTCCGATGCGTTCTTCCCGTTCCCCGACGGGCCGCAGGTGCTGATCGAGGCCGGGGTCAAGGCGATCGTGGAGCCGGGCGGCTCGATCCGGGACCAGGAGGTGATCGACGCCTGTGAGCAGGCGGGCGTCACCCTCTACTTCACCGGCACCCGCCACTTCTTCCACTGATCACCGGTTCATCGGATAAAGGGCAACAAGAGATCACTTGTTGCCTTTTATCCGTTTTGGCGGCGAGCATCGGCACTCCCCGGTTACCCTGATTGCCGCCCTGCTGTGCTGATTCCCCCGGAGTTTCCATGCTCGACGCGACCCTGCATGCCTTCGTGACCATGAACGGCTTCTCGACCAGCCCGTTCGTCCTGCTGGTCCTCGCCTTCATCGGTGCCTACCTCGGCAGCCGGGTCGTCGAGCTCATCCCGTACACCCGCCGGATCATCGAGCGTCGCGAGGCCCGCTTCGCCGAGCGCGACTAGGCGCCGCGTCACCGCACGGGACGGACGCCGACGCCGTCGAGGTAGGTCTCGATCGTGCCGAGTTCGGCGGTGCCGGCCACGGCCGCGACGTATCCGTCCGGCCGGATGAGCGCCCACTGCCCGGGCGACAGCCCGTACGCGCTCCGGACGTGGCCCCCGGTGTCGAGGATGTCGTCGCCGACGACGTGGACGCGCAGGCCCCTGCGCGGAGCCGGGCCCGCGGCGGCGCCGGGCTCGTAGCCGAGCAGGGTCCAGTGCGGTCCCTGGAACAGGCTGAACAACCGCGTGGGCAGCCCGCCCGCGCCGGTGACGGGAGCGTCGGGCGCGCGGTCGCCGGACGCCACGCCCTTGCCGGGCTCCAGGCCGGCCGGCGACAGGGACGAGTCCGGGTAGCCGACGTCGAGCTGGGTCACCTCGCGGCCCCGGCGCATCTCGCGGTTCCTGGCCGCTTCCAGCAGCTTCTCGGACAGGCCGAGGACCGCCTCGGCGACCGGCCGGCGCTCCTCCTCGTAGGTCGCCAGCAGTGACTCCGGTGCGCCGTCGAGCACGGCGGCGAGCTTCCAGCCGAGGTTGTAGGCATCCTGGATGCTCGTGTTCAGGCCCTGACCGCCGGTCGGCGGATGGCAGTGCGCGGCATCCCCGGCCAGGAGCACGCGCCCACACCGGTAGGCGTCGGCCAGCCGGGCCTGCATCGTGAACACCGACGCCCAGGACACCTCCCGGATCACGACGCCGTCCTGGCCGCCGCGCTCGTGGAGCAGGGCGGTGAGCCCTTCGGCCGAGAGGTCGACGTCCATGTCGAGGGGGACCGGGGCCATGTACTGGAACAGGTCGGTGCCGTGCAGCGGGCACAGCGAGACGCTGCGCTCGGGCTGCTCGTCGCCCCAGCGGTGCCACACGCGCGAGGAGGCGCCGTCGGCGCGCACGTCGGCCACGAGCGCCCGCACGCCGAGGGACTTCCCGCGGAACTCGATGCCGAGGGCCTTGCGGACGAAGCTCGATCCGCCGTCGGCGCCGACCAGGTAGGCGGCTCGCACGCTCCGCTCCCCGCCCGGGGTGGCGATCCGTGCGGTCACGCCGTCGGGGTCCTGCTCGAAGCCGACGAGTTCGCAGCCGTACTCCGGGGCGTGGCCGAGTTCGGCCAGCCGCTCCCGCAGCCTGCGCTCGGTGAGGAACTGCGGAACGAGCAGCGGGATCTGGTACGGCTCGGCGGGCGTCGGCTCCGGCGGGATCCCGGCGTGCTTGTCGACCGGTCCGTCGGGGGTGTAGGTGCGCAGGGGAGGATACTCGCCCCCCGAGGCGACGATCCGGTCGATCACGGCGAGGTCCTCGAACACCTCCTCGGTGCGCGGCTGGATGCCCTTGCCGCGCGAGCCGGCGAACGGGTGCGGGGCCTTGTCGATCAACCGGAACGCGATGTTCCTGCGGGCGAGATCGATGGCGAGGGTCAATCCCGCCGCGCCGGAACCACAGACGAGCACCTCAAGGTCTTCGTTGCGTGCCACGGTTCACTCTCCGTCGGTGACGGTCGGCCGGGCAGGGGTCCCGCCCGATCCGAAATTATGTGTATTTAGCACGGAGTATGTGCCGTGGATGGAGTGGCCGTCAAGCCGCCCCTGGTGCCTTGGAGCCTTCGCGATCATCGATTAGAACGAGCTGAGCTGGGCTTGTATGGCGCTGTTGCATGGTCCAGGTGTCGCTGTCCCGGCGCCGGAAATTATGTGTATTCTGAGTACATCTCTGCATCCTCGCCGTGCGAAGGAGGCGTCTTCGCGGGCCTGCCGTAGGGGGCCGGTATCCTTGGCACCTCCCCGTCCGTCCGCAAGGGCAGGTAAGGCATCGGTGGCGAGCATGGCTTCCCAACACCGCCGGCACATCACGTTCCGGCGCCTGCACGAATCGCTCGTCGACCTGATCGCGCTCATGAACCTGCCGCAACGCGACGAGGTCCTCATGGCCGAGGCGGGCATCGATCTCGACCGCGCGTTGTTCAAGCTGATCGTCGGAATCCGGCGGTTCGGGCCGATCGGCGTGGTCGAGCTCGCCGAACGGGCAGGCCGCGACCACACCACCGTCAGCCGGCAGGTGGCCAAACTCGCCGAGCTCGGCCTGGTCGAGCGGCGTGCGAACCCGGCGGACCGGCGGGTCAAGGAAGCCGTGATCACCAGTGCGGGCCGTCGCGTCACGGACGCGCTCGACGAGGCCCGGCAGCGGCTCGTGGACTCCGCGTTCGCCGAATGGAGCGACCGGGACCTCGTTCAGTTCGAGCAACTGATGCGCAGGTGCGTGGACGACATGCTCGCCATGTCCGCGGCCGAGAAGGAAGAGAGCGGCTAGGGCGTCGAAGTCCGGAGGCCGTCCGGGAGGCCGCCGCCGAGGCCGCCCGGACCGCTAGCCGGACAGGCGCCAGGCCAGCCGTGCGGCCCCCGCCAGGCCCGCGCGCACGCCCAGCGTGGTCGGCCGCACCTGGACTGCCCGGACGAACGCCAGCCCCGCCACGTCGTCGAGCGCCCGCTCCAGCGGGCCGAACAACACCGCGCCGGCCGCCGACACGCCGCCGCCGATGACCACGGTGTCGAGCTCGACCGCGGCCGCCGTGGAGGCGATCAGACCGGCCAGCGCACGGGCGCCGCGCTCGAAGGCCGCCAGCGCCACCGGATGCCCGGCGGACGCGTCGGCGGCCAGCGCCCTGGCATCGCGGTCGCCGGCGGGCGCCCAGCCGTGCTCCAGGGCCCAGCGGGCCAGGTTGGGGCCGCTGGAGTAGCGCTCGACGCAGCCCCGGCCGCCGCACTCGCAGCGCTCGCCGCCGGGATCGACGCTCATGTGGCCGACGTGCCCCGCGTTGCCCGCCGGCCCGAGCAGCGGCGCGCCGCCGATCACCAGGCCGCCGCCGATGCCGGTGGACACGACGACGCCGAGCAGCGACGTGCTGCCCTGCCCGGCCCCCAGCCAGTGTTCGCCGAGCGCCATGCACTGGGCGTCGCCGGCCAGCACCACGGGCAGGCCGGTCAGCCGCCGCAGCTCGTCGCGCAGCGGGAAGCCGCGCCAGCTCGGCATGTTCACCGGGCTCACCGTGCCCGTGGTGAGGTCGAGCGGGCCGGCGCAGCCGACGCCGACGGCCTGCGGCGGCGGGCCCCCGCCGGTCACCTCCGCGACCAGGGCCGCCAGCGCGGACATGACGTCGGCGGGCGGCGTGGGCCGCGTGGCCGAGCGCAGCAGGGAACCGGCCTCGTCGACCAGCGCGGCGGCGAGCTTGGTGCCGCCGATGTCGACGGCGAGTACGCAGGTCATCCGGGTACGCGGCGGCCGGGCCGGCGGAGGCCGCCGAGGCGTGACAGGGGGGAGCGGGCGCGCAAGGGGAACCTCCGGAGAGCATGGTGTCGGCGCCCGACACGGGCATGGTGTCGGCGCCCGACACGATATGCCCTTCCTTGATCGATGACAACGATGTCATCGTTCGCCTGTGGACAACGGACGCCGCCTGCCTCCCATCTGTGGAAAAAACTGTGGACGGACGCGCGGCCGGTGACGGGAAGCCGACCAGTCATGGAAGGATTGACGGCATGAGCGCAGTGAAACTCGACGGCAAGGCGACAGCCGCCAGGATCAAGGCAGACCTCGCGACCCGGGTGGCCGCGCTCAAGGACCGCGGCATCACGCCCGGCCTGGGCACCGTCCTGGTGGGCGACGACCCGGGCAGCCAGATCTACGTCGCGGGCAAGCACCGCGACTGCGCCGAGGTCGGCATCGCCTCCATCCGCGTCGACCTCCCGGCCACCGCCACCCAGAAGGACGTCGAGGCGGCCGTCGACGAGCTCAACGCCTCCCCGGCCTGCACCGGCTACATCGTCCAGCTCCCGCTGCCCAAGCAGATCGACACGATGGCGCTGCTGGAGCGCATGGACCCGGCCAAGGACGCCGACGGCCTCCACCCGGTCAACCTCGGCCGCCTCGTCCACATGGTCGACGCGCCCCTGCCCTGCACGCCCCACGGCATCGTGCTGCTGCTCCAGGAGTACGACGTGCCGATCAAGGGCGCCGACGTCGTCGTGGTGGGCCGGGGCATCACCGTCGGCCGCTCGCTCGGCCTGCTGCTGACCCGCCGCAGCGAGAACGCCACGGTGACCCTCTGCCACACCGGCACCCAGGATCTGGCCGCCCACGTGCGCCGGGCCGACATCGTCGTGGCCGCGGCCGGCGTGCCCGAGCTCATCACGCGTGACATGGTCAAGCCCGGCGCGGCGGTCCTCGACGTGGGCGTCTCACGGGTCCACGGCAAGATCGCCGGTGACGTGGCGCCCGACGTCGAGGAGGTCGCCGGTTTCCTCACCCCCAACCCGGGCGGGGTCGGGCCGATGACCCGCGCGCTGCTGCTGTCCAACGTCGTGGAGGCGGCCGAGCGTTCCTGAGTGATCGGGGGATACAGCCCTGATGGGGGGAATGGGAAGAAGAGCCAGCCCTACCCCCATCACGGAAGGCCGATTCATGGACACCCCGCTCATCGCTGTCGAGGGCACCTACGAGGAGATGGGGGCCGAGGTCGGCCACCGCACCGCCGACCTGGTCGCGCGGAGCGTCGAGACCTACCTGCGGCGTTTCCGCGACAAGTCCGGCCTCTCCTCGGCCGACGTGCTGCGCTGGGGCCAGACCTTCCTCGACGTGGCCAGGGCGTACGACCCGAGCATCGCCGCCATGCTGGAGGGGCTGGCGGCGGGCGCGGGGCAGCCGGTCGAGCACATCGCGGCGCTCAACGCCCGTACCGAGCTGCTCGACGGCACCGGCTACCACGACGACGGCTGCACCGCGCTGGCCGTCCTGCCCAAGTACACCCGCGACGGCCACACCCTGCTCGCCCAGAACTGGGACTGGCATCCCGAGCAGGGCGCGGTCACCTTCCTGCTGGCCACCCGCGACACCGAGGGGTTCGCGGTGCTCACGCTGGCCGAGGCGGGCATGCTCGCCAAGTCGGGGCTCAACTCGGCGGGGCTCGGGGTGTGCGCCAACCGCCTGCAGTCCGACCGCGACCAGGCGGGGGCGGGGGTCCCGTACCACTTCCTGCTGCGCGGGGTGCTGCAGTCCGACCGCATGAGCCGGGCCCACCGCAAGGTGCTCGACGTGCCGCGCGTCTCCTCGGGCAACCTGCTCATCGCCGACGCCGGAGGCGAGGCCATCGACCTGGAGGTGGCTCCGGGCGCGTTCGGCGCGCTGCTGCCGCGCGACGGCCTGCTCACCCACGCCAACCACTTCGAGGCCGAGCTGCCGGTGGAGGACATGAAGGCGGCCAGGTCCGGCCTGACCCTGCTGCGCCCAGAACGCGTGCGCCACCTGCTGGAGGACACCGCCGCCGAGCGCGCGGTCGGCCTCGAACACGTCGTCGCCGCCCTGCGCGACCACTACTCCTTCCCCGACGGCGTCTGCCGCCACCTCGACCCCGACGCCGGCCCGGCCGAGGAGTGCCACACGGTCTACTCCGTCGTCATGGACCTCGACGCCCGCGAGCTGGCCATCGCCGGCGCGCCGCCGTGCGCCCGCCCGTACGAGCGGTGGGCCCTCGACGAGGTCTTCAAGCCGGACGCCACCCCCGAGCTCTGCTTCGACCCCGCGGCCGACGACGGTCGCCGCCCCCCGGCCTGGTGACGGCTCACGGCCGGAAGTCCTGGTCCACGGCCACGGTGACGTCGAGCAGCAGGGGCTCCTCGCGGGCGGCCAGCGACGGGATCACCTCGTCGAGCACGGCCCCCAGCTCGGCGGGGCCGTCCACCCGCCGGGCGGGGCAGCCGAGCGACCTGGCCAGCGCCGCCAGGTCCACCTCCGGGAACGGCGGCCAGGGGGCCTTGCCGCCGTGCTGGTCGGCCAGCCGGTCCATGACGGCGTAGCGGCCGTTGGCGAGCACGACGAACAGCGCGCCCACCCGGTAGTGGGCGGCGCTCCACAGGGCGTGCACGCCGTACAGCGCCGAGCCGTCGCCCACGACCGCGACCACCGGGCGTCCGGGCAGCGCCATGCGCAGGCCGACCGCGGCCGGCACGGCGAACCCGAGCCCGCCCATGGCAGCCGAGACGAAGCCCAGCGGGTTCCGTGCCGGGACCAGCCGGTGCAGGTCAGGACGGGACGACGGGGTCTCCTCCAGCAGCACGACGTCGCGCGGCAGCCGCCGGGCCAGCTCGCGCAGCACGTACGCGGGCCGCAACGGCTCCCCGCCGGGCACCTCGGGAGCGGGAGCCGGCGGAACGGCCGCCGGAGCGGCGGGACGGGCCGGCAGCAGCGCCGCCAGCCGCTCGCAGACGACCCCGGGCGGGGCCAGGACGGCCAGGGCGGCCGGGCTCCGGTGCGCCTCGGCCGGGTCGTCGGTGACCACGGCGACCGCCGTCCCCGGCTCGACCAGCGGCCCCGGCGCGTACGGGTACTGCCGGAACACCGGCGCGCCCACGGCCAGCACGACGTCGTACGGCGCGAGCACGGCCCGCAGCCGCCCCCGGTCGGCCGGCAGCACCCCCGCGTACTGCGGATGGTCCTGCGGGAACCCCGCCAGCGCCCCGAACGACTCCTGGAACACCGGGCACGCCAGCCGCTCGGCCAGCTCCACCAGCGGCCCCCAGGACGCCCCCGCCCCCGCCACGATCACCGGGGACCGCGCCCCGGCCAGCAGCTCGACCAGCGGCGCCAGGCCGGCGTCGGGCACGGCGGCGGGCCGCAGCACCCGGGCCGGGGCGGCGGGGGTCTCGCCGGCGAAGGGCGCGTCCCAGTCGTCCATCGGCACCACGACCAGCGCGGGGCCCCGGTGCGTGACCGCCTCGTGAAAGGCCCTGGCCAGCGCGCCCGGCACGTCCTGCGCCCGCACCGGCTGGTCGGTCCACACCGGGTAGTCGCCGGCCAGCCCGGCCAGCCGTCCGGCGAGGAACGGCTCCAGCGCCAGGTGCCGCCGGTCCTGCTGCCCGACCAGGACGACCAGGGGCGCCCGGTTCACCCTGGCCGTGGCGAGGGCGCCCACCGCGTTGCCCAGCCCGGCCGTGGTGTGCAGCACGGCCAGCGCGGGCTCGGCGTGCCCGACGGCCCAGCCGGTGGCCATGCCGACGACCGAGCCCTCGTGCAGCGCGAGCACGAAGCGGAGGTCGTCCGGCAGGCCGGTCAGCAGCGACACCTCGGTCGAGCCGGGGTTGCCGAAGATCGTCGTCAGGCCGTACCGCCGCAGCACCTCGAACGCCGCCGCCCGCACCGTGCTCATCGTGCCCCTCTCGCCTGCTTGATCCGCCGGTAGACCTGCCCGCGCAGCTCGCCGAAACGCGGCAGCGACCGGGTGGTGAGCTGGCCACGGCCCGTGCGATCGCCACGCGCTGCCGCATGCCGCCCGAGAGCTGCCACGGATGGGCCTCGGCCACGTCGGCCAGCCCGCCCGCCGCCGGCGACCCGGTCACCAACTCCGCCTCCTGGAAGACCACGGCCATGCGCGGCGGCGGCCCGGTCACCGGCTCGCCGGCCACGCGCACCTCGCCCCCGCTGACCGGCAGCCGCCGAACGTCCCCGAGATGCCGGCCGTGCCGCCCTGCACGGGGGTGATCGTCAGGTCGATGCCCTGCTCGGCGAAGAAGCCCTTGGCCCTGCCGAGGTGGATGGGCGCGGTGTCGACGATCGCGATCAGTCCGGCGTTGATCCGGTCCCCGCCTCCCGCCGTGGTGCCCGGCGGGCCGCCGCAGGCGGCCAGGAGCAGGGCGGCGAGGATGATGAGAGCGCGACGCACGGCTGCTCCTAGGTGTTCGCCATGCGCACAGGAATTCTCTCTCCGAACAGCTCCATATGGCGGAAACTACGCCCTTGCCGGCTTCTGTCAACGGATCACCATGGTCGATCATGTGCAGTCGCTGGCCAGAGGGCTGGCGGTGATCCGCGCGTTCAGCGCCGCGGCGCCCGAGCTGACGCTCAGCCAGGTGGCGCGGGCGACCGGCCTCAGCCGCGCCGCCGCCAGGCGCTTCCTCCTCACGCTCGCCGACCTCGGCTACGTGCGCAACGACGGCCGGCTGTTCGCGCTCACCCCGCGCGTCCTGGAGCTGGGGTACGCCTACCTGTCCGGCCTGTCGCTGCCCGAGGTCGCCGGCCCCCACCCGGAACGCCTGGCCGCCGAGGTGCACGAGTCGGCCTCGGTCGCGGTCCTCGACGGCGAGGACGTCGTGTACGTCGCCCGCGTCGCCACCGCCCGGATCATGAGCGTGTCGATCAGCATCGGCACCCGCTTCCCGGCCTACTGCACGTCGATGGGCCGGGTGCTGCCGTCCGCCCTGCCGCCCGGCGACCTGGACGACTACCTGGGACGGGCCGCGTTACGCGGGCTGACCTCCAGGACCGTCGTGCTGCCCGACGCGCTGCGGGCCGAGCTGGAGCAGGTGCGCCTGCGCGGCTGGGCGATGGCGGACCAGGAGCTGGAGGAGGGCCTGCGGTCCTTCGCCGCGCCCGTACGCGACCACGCCGGACGGACGGTCGCCGCCGTGAACGTCTCCACGCACGCCGGCCGTACCAGCCTGCACCAGGTCAGGACGGGGCTGCTGCCGGAGCTCCTGGCCACGGCGGCGCGCATCGAGGCCGACCTGGCGAAGGTCTCGGTGACCCGCGCCTGACGCCGTCTCCGCCGTCACCGGTTGCGGTAGCGGTCGGTCGCGTCGCGGGTGGCCCTGATCGCCGCCTCGGCCCGGTCGTAGGTGCGCTGGGCCAGGCCGACGAAGATGCAGTCGACGATCAGCAGCTGGCTGATCCGGCTGGCCAGCGCGCCGGGCCGGAAGGCGGTCTCCCGGCCGGCCGACACCAGCGTGTGGCTGGCCAGGTCGGCCAGCGACGAGCGCGGGTTGTTGGTGATGGCCACGATCAGCGCCCCCGCCTCGGCCGCCGTACGGGCCGGGACCAGCACGTCGGGCGTCTCGCCGCTGCAGCTGATGGCCACCGCGACGTCGCCGTCCCGCAGCAGCGCCGCGCTGGTCAGGGCCAGGTGGGCGTCGCTGAACGGATGGCTGGACAGGCCGATGCGCAGCAGCTTCTGCGACATGTCGGCGGCCACCAGCCCCGAGGCCGCCACGCCGTAGACGTCCACCCGCCGGGCCACCGCGATGGCCTGGACGACCTCGCCGAGCTGGTCGGGGTCGAGCTGCGCCGCGGTGTCCGCCAGCGCGTCGGACTCCGCCCGCGCCACCTTGGCGATCACGTCGGTCAGCGGGTCGTCGGGGGCCAGGTCGCCGGGCACCAGGCGTTCGGGCTGCTTGGCGACGGCGGCGGCCAGCGCGAAGCGCATCTGCGAGTAACCGGCGAAGCCGAGCGCCCGCGCGGTGCGCACGATCGTGGCCTCGCTGGTGCCCGACACCGCGCTGAACTCGGTGATCGTGCTCCGCACGACCAGCCCCGGGTCGTCCAGGATGATGCGCCCGATGGCCTGCGCCGCCGGGGTCAGCGACGGCAGCACCGCCCGCACGGTGGCGACCGGGTTCGCGGGCTCGGTGTTCAACGGGTCAGCCATTCGGCCGCGGCCTGCGCGGAGACGCGGGAGATGCCGTGCGTGGCGAGGTGGGCGGCTCCGACGGGCGCGTCGCTGATGCCGGTGTCCACCACGATCGCGTCGGGCCGGACGGCCAGCGCCCGCGCCAGCGCCTCGCGCACCCACGGGTGCCGGGCCGCGTCGTGCACCACGAGCACCACGGGACGGTCGTCGAAGGCGGGCAGCTCGCCGTCGCGGTCGAGGCGCACCCTGGCGGTGTTCGGCAGCCGGGCGGCCAGCGCCGCCGCGATGCCGGTCGGCGTGGCGGGATCGACCGCCTGGTTGAGCCGGGTGTTGACCTCCACGACCAGCGGCCCCCGGTCGAGCACGGCGGTGCCCGTGGTGGTCAGCGCGGCCCTGGCGGCCTCCAGTCCGACGCCCTCGTCGATGTCGGCGCGGGCCTTCTCGCGCAGCTCGGACCGCTCGGCGTACCAGGTGGACAGGGCGAGCACCCGGCCGGCCGCTTCGGCCAGCCGCTCCTCCGCCAGCCGGCCCGTGCGCACCGCCTCGACGACGGCGTCGCGCATCTCGTGCAGGCTGCGCTCGTCGGCCCGGCCGGCGCAGATGGTGTCGGCGCCGGCGGCCAGCGCGCGCACCGCGATCTCGCCGGGGCCGAACATGGCGGCCACGGCCTGCATCTCGATCGCGTCGGTGACCACCACGCCGTCGAAGCCGAGCTCGCCCCTGAGCAGGTCGGTCAGGGCGCTGTGGCTGAGCGTGGCCGGCATCGACGGGTCGAGCGCGGGCACGAGCAGGTGGCCGGACATGATCGAGCGCACCCCGTGCGCGATGGCGGCCCGGAACGGCGGCAGGTCGCGCTCGTCGAGCACCGCCCGCGAGGCGTGCACGGTGGGCAGCGCCAGGTGGGAGTCGGTGGTCGTGTCGCCGTGCCCCGGGAAGTGCTTGGCGCAGGCGGCCACGCCCGCGCCCTGCACCCCGGCCACGTACGCGACGGTGTGCCGGGCGACCAGCTCGGGGTCGGGCCCGAACGAGCGCACACCGATGACCGGGTTCTCCGGGTTGGCGTTCACGTCGGCGGAGGGCGCGTAGTCGAGGGAGATGTCGAGTTCGGCGAGCATCCGGCCGATCTGCCGGCCGACCCGTTCGGTCAGCTCGACGTCGTCGGCCACGCCCAGCGCCCGGTTGCCGGGGAAGGAGCTGCCGGCGAGCACCTCGAGCCGGGTGACCGCGCCGCCCTCCTCGTCGATCGCGACGATCGCGCCGGGGTTCTCGGCGCGCACCGAACGGACGAGCTGCTCGCCGATGGAGTTGCGGGCGAACAGGATGACGCCGCCCAGGCCCTCGCCCAGCGCGCGGCGCAGCCAGTCGGGAGGCGACGTCCCTTCGAACCCCGGCTGGAGCACCGTCATCGCAAGTCGGACCAGCTCTGCGCTCATGCGGCATTTTCCTTCACGGTTGTTGATCTGAAGGTAATTTTCTGTCATCGTCGCCCTCGACACAACCATTGTCGAGAGGCCACCCCCCATGCCCAGCAGAAGGACTCTCCTGAAGGGTCTCGCTCTCGCCGCCGCCGCGTCCGCCGTGCCGCTGCCGGCCTTCGCCCAGGCAGACTACGTCCCCCCGCTGCGTCAGATGCGCGGCATGTGGATCGCTTCCGTCGTCAACATCAACTGGCCCTCGAAGCCGGGGCTGAGCGCCGACGAGCAGAAGGCCGAATACCTCGCCTGGCTCGACGTGGCCGTGCAGCGCAAGCTCAACTCCGTGTTCGTGCAGATCAGGCCGACCGCCGACGCGTTCTGGCCGTCGCCGTTCGAGCCCTGGTCGCAGTACCTGACCGGCACCCAGGGCCAGGACCCCGGCTACGACCCGCTCGGGTTCGCCGTGGAGGAGACCCACAAGCGCGGCCTGGCCTTCCACGCCTGGTTCAACCCCTACCGCGTGTCGATGCAGCCCGACCCGAGCAAGCTGCACCCCGATCACCCCGGCCGCAAGCACCCCGACTGGATCCTGCCGTTCGGCGGCAAGCTCTACTACAACCCGGGCATGCCCGAGGTCCGCAAGTTCTGCCAGGACGCGATGATGGACGCGATCACCCGCTACGACATCGACGGCCTGCACTTCGACGACTACTTCTACCCGACCAACACCACTGCTTTCGACGACAGCGCCGCGTTCGCCAAGTACGGCGCCGGCTTCCCCGACCTGGCCTCCTGGCGGCGCAACAACGTCGACCTCATGGTCAGCGAGATGCAGCAGCGCGTCCTGCAGGCCAAGCCGGAGATCGCCTGGGGCATCAGCCCGTCGGGCATCTGGCGCAACAAGGGCACCGACCCGCTCGGCTCCGAGACCAACGGCGGCCAGTCCTACGACAACCTGCACGCCGACACCCGCGGCTGGGTCAAGAAGGGCTGGCTGGACTACATCGCGCCGCAGCTCTACTGGTACATCGGGCAGCCGCCGGCCGACTACTCCAAGCTCGTCCCGTGGTGGTCGGACGTGGCCGCGGGCACGAACACGCTGCTGTGGATCGGGCAGGCGGCCTACAAGGCGGGCGACCCGGCCCAGGCCGCCGAGTGGCAGAAGCCGGACGAGCTGTCCAGGCACCTGACGCTCAACCGCGCCCACCCCCAGATCAGCGGCGACATCTGGTACAACGCCAACGACGTCAAGGTGGACCGGCTGGCCTCCATCACGACCGCCGTCAACGACCACTACCAGCGGCCCGCGCTCGCGCCCGTGCTGCCCCGCCTGGCGAACGGCGAGCCGCCGCGCCGCCCGGTGGTGGCGTACGCACTGCGCCGCACCGGCGGCGTCGAGGTGCGCGTGGTCGCCACCGGCCGGGACGAGCCGTTCCAGTTCGCCATCTTCCGCTTCCCGGACGAGGCCGGCCAGAACGCCTTCGCCGACGCGCGCAACCTGGTCGCCGTCGTGCCCGCCGACCGCCAGATCCGCTGGACGGACCCCGACGGCAAGCGCGGCGACCACTACTACGCGGTCGCCGTCGACCGGGCCAACAGGACCAGCAAGCCCAGCCACGGTTTCCGGGTGATCTGAACGACACCGGTGAAGGAACGCTGACCTCCGGCGACGAGCGCATGGCTCACCAGCGCGCGTCGCCGGCACGTTCCCTGACCGGCGTCGAGCACGGCGCGCGCCACCGGCCTGTCGGCCCGCGGTCGCCCGCCGTCGCCCGTTCCGCGCCCAGCAGGGATGAACGCGGTGATCTCTCGATGGGTCCGACGCTGCCGGAACCCCTCGCCGAAGCCCCGGTCGCGATCTGGCTCCCTCTAGGAAGCCCTCCTACCGGCCGCCGACGGCTGCTGCTCAGCCGTGGCGCCCGCCGACCGCTGTGGTGGCACCACAGGGGTCGGGCGCACCAGCCCGAGCGCGACGACCTCGTTGGCGAGGCGCGTGCGGCGGTTGGTGCCCTCAGGAATCCTGAACTTCTGGTACAGCCGCAGCAGGTGCTGCTTGACCGCGGCTTCGGTCACGACCAGGTCGTCGGCGATCTCGCGCGCCGTCGCCGGAGCGACGAACGCCTCGTCGGACAGCGCCGGCCTGCAGAGCGAGGTCAGCACATCGACCTCGCGCCTGGTCAGCTCGGGCGCCGCCGCCCTGCGCAGCTCGACCTCGGGGGTGAAGTCCTCACGGGGGACTCCACCGATGCGACCCCGCGCCGCGCCGAACGAGACGACGTCTCCGTCGTCAAGGACCCTCCGGGCGATCGGCCTGCCGTTCACCCGTGTGCCGTTGCGGGACAGGCCCAGGTCAACGACGTACAGGTAGGGTCCTCGTCTGACGAACTCGGCATGGAGTCGAGACACACTGGGGTCGGTGAGCCGGATGTCCACACCCCGGCCTCTCCCGACCGTCGTGATCTCGGGGCGCAACGGGACCACGTCGCCGGTGTCCTCGATGCGTATGAACGGCCCCTCCACGGCAGTTCCTCCCCAGGTAGCCCGCCGTAACTATTACTACAGCTCCGGCTTACCCAACCGAGGGGATGCGGAATCTCCTTTGCCGAAAGGAGAATCGCACGTGAAATTGGTCTGGACCTCTGCGGACGGTTTTACCTGCTCACGGGTAGACTTCGGAGGAAGATAAGCGGAGGAAACACTCATGGCGGACAAGCCCACGAAAGGCCTGGCCGATGTCGTCGCCGCGTCCACAGCGCTGAGCGACATCGACGGCAAGGCCGGTCGCCTCTTCTACCGTGGATACGACATCCACGACCTGGCCGGCCGTGCGACGTTCGAGGAGACCGCGTACCTGCTGCAGCACGGCAGGCTGCCCGACCGGGCCCAGCTGGAGGCGTACGGCGCCGACCTGGCCCAGGGCAGGGAGCTGGGCGCGCTGGTCGCCGCGAACGTGGCGGAGATCGCCGAGAAGCAGAAACCCATGGAGGCGCTCCGCTCCCTCGTCTCACTGTCCGGCGCCGACGACCCCGACAAGGACTCCACCGCCCCCGACGCGAACCTGCGCAAGGCGGCCCGCCTGACCGCGCAGCAGCCCGTGCTGGTCGCCCGCTACCACGCCGCGCGCACCGGCGGCGCGGTCCCCGAGGCCGACCCCGAGCTCAGCATCGCCGGCAACTTCCTGCTCCAGGTCACCGGACGCGCCCCCGAGCGGCGTGCGGTCGAGATCTTCGACGAGTGCCTGGTGCTGCACGCCGACCACACGATGAACGCCTCGACGTTCGCCGCCCGCGTCTGCGCCGCGACCCTGTCGGACATGCACTCGGCCATCGTCGCGGCCATCGGCACGCTCAAGGGCCCGCTGCACGGCGGCGCGAACGAGCAGGTCATGAAGACCCTGGAGTCGATCCCGCCGGGCGGGGTGGCCCAGGCCGTGCGCGACAAGCTCGCCGCGGGCGAGAAGATCATGGGCTTCGGCCACCGCGTCTACAAGACCGAGGACCCGCGCGCGACGCACCTGCGCCGCATGTCCGCCGAGCTGGCCGAGGCCGCCGGCGACGACACCTACTACCGGATGTCGAAGGAGATGGAAGAGGTCGTCTTCGAGACGAAGGGCCTCTATCCGAACGTCGATTTCTACGCGGCGTCGGTCTACCACTACCTTGGCATTCCGACGGACCTGTTCACCCCCGTCTTCTCGATCAGCCGCATGTCCGGCTGGACCGCGCACGTGATCGAGCAGCATGCCGACAACAGGCTGATCCGGCCCGACAGTGAATACATTGGCGAGCGCGATCAGAAGTGGAAGCCAATAGAAGAGCGTTGAGCCGAGAGAACGAACGTGAACGCTGGGGACCGTTCCCGCTGATCGTGGCGGGAGCGGTCGCCGCCGTGCTCGTGATCCTGTTGGTGGACCCGCGCTGGGGCGGGTTCGCGCTGGGCGGCGTGCTGATGGTCGCCGCCGCGCTCCGGTTCGCCGGGTTCGACGGGCAACTGGCCGTCCGCGACAAGAAGACGGACGTCATCACGCTGATCGCGTTCGGCTTCCTCATGGCCCTGACCTCGCTCGCGCTGTACAACAACGCGTTCAAGGCCTGGCTGCTGTCCCTTTTGGCCGGTTGACGGGACGGTCCGATAGCCTCAACGCATCCATTCATTGAAGGGGAACCATTCGCATGCCCAAGATCAAGGTGGAGGGTCCGGTCGTCGAGCTCGACGGCGACGAGATGACCCGGATCATCTGGCAGTTCATCAAGGACCAGCTGATCCTTCCCTACCTCGACGTCGACCTGAAGTACTACGACCTGGGGATCGAGTACCGGGACTCGACGGACGACCAGGTCACCATCGACGCCGCCAACGCCATCAAGAAGTACGGCGTCGGTGTGAAGTGCGCCACCATCACCCCCGACGAGGCGCGGGTCGAGGAGTTCGGGCTCAAGAAGATGTGGAAGTCCCCGAACGGGACCATCCGCAACATCCTCGGCGGCGTGATCTTCCGTGAGCCGATCATCATGTCGAACGTGCCGCGGCTCGTGCCCGGCTGGACCAAGCCGATCGTCGTCGGCCGTCACGCCTTCGGCGACCAGTACCGCGCCACCGACCTGGTCATCCCCGGCGAGGGCACCCTGACCCTCACGTACACGCCGAAGGACGGCTCCGAGCCCATCGAGCTCGACGTGTACGACTTCCCGGGCGGCGGCGTCGCCATGGCGATGTACAACCTCGACGAGTCGATCCGCGACTTCGCCCGCGCCTCCATGCGCTACGGCCTGGCCCGCAACTACCCGGTCTACCTGTCGACGAAGAACACCATCCTCAAGGCGTACGACGGCCGCTTCAAGGACATCTTCGCCGAGGTCTTCGAGACCGAGTTCAAGGCCGACTTCGAGAAGGCCGGGCTCACCTACGAGCACCGCCTCATCGACGACATGGTCGCCGCGGCGCTCAAGTGGGAGGGCGGCTACGTCTGGGCCGCCAAGAACTACGACGGCGACGTGCAGTCCGACACCGTCGCGCAGGGCTTCGGCTCGCTCGGCCTGATGACCTCCGTCCTCATGACCCCCGACGGCCGGACCGTCGAGGCCGAGGCCGCCCACGGCACCGTGACCCGCCACTACCGCGAGCACCAGAAGGGCAACCCCACCTCCACGAACCCGATCGCCTCGATCTTCGCGTGGACGCGTGGCCTGGCCCACCGCGGCAAGCTGGACAACACCCCCGCCGTGACGGAGTTCGCCGACAAGCTGGAGCAGGTCTGCATCGAGACCGTCGAGGGCGGTCAGATGACCAAGGACCTCGCCCTGCTGGTCGGCGGCGACGCCAAGTGGCTCACCACCCAGGACTTCCTGGCCGCCCTGGACGAGAACCTCAAGAAGAAGATGTCTGCTTGAGAAAAAGCGGCCTCTACCTGCGGCGATGCTGCTAGGTAGAGGCCGTTTCACGGCCCTGGGCCGTCTCTGGGTCCGTCACAGCTTCGGGCCGGACGCGTACACGGCGGCCACGGCGTTCCGTGTCCGGTCCTGGCTGCTCGGCATGAGGTGGGTGTAGGTCCGCAGGGTGAAACCCGGATCGTGGTGCCCGAGGTACTCGCTGAGGGCCTTGATGTTCTCGCCGGCGTCCAGGAGTACTGAGGCGTAGAAGTGCCGCAGGGCGTGCATGCCGTGCTCGCGTGCGGCCTGGTGCGGTTCGCCGCGCTTGCGCTTCGGGATGACACCGGCTCGTACGAGGGCCGTCTTCCAGTGGACGTTGTTGAAGCTCGGCCGGCGCACGACTTCTCCGGTTGTCTGCGTGAAGAGCAGACGCCTGGTGACCAGCGGGCCGTTCGCGTTTCCCCAGGGAAGAGTGATCTCGACCGGCGGGAAGCGCTCCATGTGTCCCCTGATCGCGTCGGCGACTGGCCCCGGCAGGGGAACGTCCCGGAGCTTGCCGCCCTTCGGCGGGGCGAGGACGAGACGGTACTCGCTGTACTTGAGCTGCTGGACGACATGAAGCACGTACGAGTCGAAGTCGAGCGCGTCCACGTCGACGGCGAAGATCTCGCCCTGCCGCAGCCCGCAACCGCCGCCCATATCCACCATGGCCCGAAACCGCTCAGGGAGCGCGTCACGCACCGCGAGAACCCTTTCGGCCGATCATGGCACCACCCCGCTTCGTCTCGACGCTGGGAGTCCGCACAGAACGCGCTGAGCAGGGATTACGGGCGAGATGGCCGTCGTCCACGGCCGCGCTCAGCACCGCGCGGACGTTGGAGTAGATGGTCCTGGCGTACGAGCCGCGCACGCCCTTCTCTTCGAGCTGCTTGACCCACTCCCGGATGTGCCCTGGTTGGAAGGACCCGAGCGGTCGTGGGCCGAGGTGGGGAAAGGAGTTCGCGCAGGACGCCGGCCAGGTCGTCGAGGGTCGCGGGCGAACCGCTGTCGGGGATGAGGTGCCAGAGCGTTACCGGGTGGCCTCTGACGATGAGCGGTTGGTCGTGCGCCGTCGTTCTCGCCGCCGGTATCCCGGAGTCGTTCAGCCAGGCCGAGACGGCTACTTCCTTGTGTACGTCGTCCAGCACCTCGACGCTGCGCGCGATCCTCACGACCACCTGCTCGGCGGGGAGTGCGAACAGAGCGTTCTCGCCGAGGCCGATCAGACGGGCGTCCTGGCTGGCCAGTCCTGTGCTCTCGCAGGTCTCGTGCAGGGTCGCCAGTGCTTCGGTGGTGGTGAAGGGGATCGAGGGCGTCTGAGATACGGTCACGTGTCACCTTCGGCTCGTGATTTGACGACGCGGCCCATGCCGGGCCTTTTCTCGATGACTCCGTCCGCTTCCAGCAGCGCGAAGGCGCGCCTGATGGTGATGCGGCCGACGCCGCGTTCTTGGGCGAGTGCATTCTCTCCGGGCAGGACGGACCCCACAGCGAGCTTGCCTGTGGAGATGTCCTGCCGGAAATCGGCGGCGACCGCGTCGGCTCGGGTTCGCGCGTGCTCGGGGCCGCCGACGAACCAGCCCTTGCCGTGGACGGCTGTGATGAGCCGTTCGTCGGCCAGGAGTTGCAGCGCCTGGCGGGCCGTGCCCTTCGACACCCCGAACTCCTCCGCTGTTGCGGCCTCTCCGGGCAACTGCTGGCCAGGCACCAGCTCGCCGTTCTCGATGCGCCCTCGGAGCGTCTCGGCGATCGATTCGTACTGTGTCGTTGCTGCACGGGGGAGGCGGGGTCTTCGCTCTTCACGCGCCGGCCGCGGCCGGCCTCGCTGGCCACCAACCCCGAGCGCTCCAGCTCTGCGACCGCCTGACGTACGGTCCCTCTCGCCACGCCGTACGTGCTGGCGAGGGTGGATTCGGAGGGCAGCATGGCACCGGCCGGCAGGTCACCTTGGAGGATGCGATTGCGGATGTCCTCTGCAATTCGGACGTAGATACGGGCGTCCTTCGCGTTGCTCATCGCGCTCCCTCGCCGAGGCATAGTGTCTCTAGGGTAGGGCGGGGGACATGTCCACTGGCGAAGCTTCACGGACCATGTCACCCCTTGGTCTTCCCTACGCGCAGCGAGGGGACGCCGTACAGAACCGGCTTGTTCACGCTGGTGGGCAGGCGTCGATCTTGTCGGGCTTGCCGCGCAATCCGCAGAACCCTGTATCCCAGCATCCAAGCCCATGACCCCTCGCTGGCCCTCGCGGCCATGGCGGCTCGCACTTTGCCGCGGAACACCGCAGATTGGATCAGCTCTCTTTTCCAAGGGGGTTGCTCTGGTGGCGGTTCACGTGGCCTTCCCCGGAAGCGCCCGGCCACGCTGCTTGGGACGAGCAGCCATCCGAGCCCGAACCTTCCGCTTGTGCTCGTCCTGGTGAAGGATGAGCAGCGCCTCCCAGACGGACCGCGCCTGCCGGTACAGCCCCCTGGCCGTTTCCTCGTACTGGCCTGTAGAGGTGCGCCGGAGGATCAGAAATTGGCCGCCCTGGCAGGCCCACTCAAGAGCGCCGCAACATGAGGTCTCTGTGATCCGGATGCGGTCCCTCGGAGGACGCAGGTACGGCTCCCACTTAGGTACGGGCTCGTCAGGAGGCTGGGTCATGCTCCGGTTCCCCTGCGCCGTACTGCCTCACGTACCGGTAGACCTTGCGACGGCTCCGCTGCCAGGTGCACCTGTAGGCGAGTTGCAGGGGCGAGTCGGCGACCAGCTCCCGCAGGACGCCGTAAGCGACTTCGCCGGCCGTCAGCTTGGGCAGCGGCCTCGCATGCCATAGACCCGCGTTGTCGCACCAGACGTAGAAGCGCCTGAACGCACCGCGCAGATCAAGCTCACATGCCTGCTCAAACGTCGACGTCATGCCAGCCGCCCCTGCAAATGGCGAGCCGGATGGATGTGCGGAGGTCCTGCAGCGTTCTCGACGTTGCCGATCAGAGTCGACTGCCAGGCCAAGGCCGCCGCGAGTGCGATCGCGTCCTCGCGCCTGACGATGCGCATGACCCCCTCCGCCACCAGCTCGACGGTCAGAGACCGGTTCGGCACGGCGGTCCACCACAGCCTCTCCGTGGAGTCGAGCTCCAGGGAGATGTCCCAGGCCGGATAGGTGTCGCGCAGTACGGAGAGCTGGCGGTCCCGCAAGTCCTGTATGAGCGCCGCCAGTGCGGAGGCTTGGCGAACGCTTTGGGCAGTGGCCCTCAACAGCTCGTCCAGCCCGGCTTTGGTGTCGGCGTCTAGGTGATTCGTGTCCCAGTACACGAATCCATCACAACGCTGAGTAACGACGCGTAGACAGATGTGATTGGGGGACACTGGGGGCGGCGACCGTGTCCCCCAACTCGGTGGTGAGGTGCGACGGCATGCTGCAACAGCCCAGAACTCCCCGGTGGGCCGAACGCATTCGTGATGAGCGACGTCAGCGCGGCTGGTCACAGAAACAACTGGCCAGACACCTGTTCCTGGCGGCGGGCGAGGAGATCGCCTTGCCCGAGTTCGAGTCGGTGGTTCGCAGAATCAAAGACCACGAGGCGGGCAACAGCCGCCCGAAGGACCCCTACCCCTTGCTGTACTGCCGCGTGTTCGGCATGGACGAGGCCGTCCTCTTCGACCATGACGGCGAGTTGGTGGGGACGCTGCCGACGAGCGGTGACCTGATCGAGCACACAGCCTGGATCGAGCAGACCAACGTCGGCAACAGCGCCATCGCCATGATTGACGAGACCCGCTACCACCTGACGCAGCGCCACACCCAGATCGCACCCGCGCCACTGCTTGCCGATGTGCTGCGCCTGCACCGGCGAGTGCTGGCGCTCCTGCGGGCTGGCAAGCAGCGGCTTCACCAGACGCGCGAGCTGTTCCGGATCGACGCCGAACTCCTCGCCCACGCCTGCATCCTGCTGGGCGACCTGTACGACGACGAATCGGCCATCGTCCACGGCAGGGCCGCCCTCCTGTCCGCTCAAGAGGCCGGCGCGAGCGAGGCGGCGGCGTTGAGCGCCCAGGCCAAGACCGAGCGGTGGCGATGCCGGTACGCCGTCTCTGCCGACGCGGCCAGACGCGGCTACGAATGCAGCCCGCCCACGCCCCTGCGGGTGCTCCTGGCCAGCCAGGAGGCGAACGCCGCAAGCCTGCTCGGCGACTTCGACCGAGCCCGAGAAGCACTTCACCGAGCGGACGAGGCAGCCGGCTCCGTGGCCAGCGACTCCGGCGTGACGCCCTGGTCGTGCCCTGCGCCAAGGCGGGCACTGTACGCCCTGTCGGTGGCGCTGCAGGCAAGCGACCATGCCGCGGCATTGCAGGCGGCAGTGGCGGCCGACGACGCATGGGCCAACGGCGCTCCCTGGGTGGCCGGCACCTGGGCACAAGTCCGCTTCGGCGCCGGCATCGCGTACGTGATGATGGAGGACCTGGACGCCGCCGCCGAACAGGTGACGCCGGCCCTGTCCCTGCCGCCCGAACACCGACTGTCCACGATCACCAACTACCTGGTGCGGATGGATGCTCGATTGGCCGCTCCTCGGTTCCGCGGCTCGGATATGGTGACCACGCTGCGCGAGCAGATCAAGACGTTCAACTCCGCTCGGGCTCTGCCCGCCCCTGTCGAGGAGGATGCGTGAGCCCGTTGCCGACGCGGATGGTGAACCGCTGGGAGAAGCGACGAGCGCTCATGCTGCCGCCAGGCCAGGGCCAGCTCTACTGGCACGTCCTCCTGGGAGAGGACCCCGAAGCACGGGCCATCGTCCAAGAGGCTCACGACCGCCTGGCCGGCCTGCCCGGCCTCGATCTGGTGCCGCAGAAGTTCATCCACCTCACCACGTTGGTCGCCGGCTACTCACACGAGATCACTGATCATCAGGTGAACGTGATGGCTGAGGAGGCCACGACTCAACTCTCCCGGATCGCGCCCATCACTGTCTCGCTGGGGCGTGTGCTCTACCACCCGGAGGCGGTGGTCCTGGAAGCGCGGCCGGCGGACCGTCTTAGGCCCCTGTTGGAAGCAGCCAAGTTCGCCACACGGGCGGCCACCGGCCGCGATGGCGCTCTTGCTCATGCAGCATGGGTACCGCACGTCACTGTTGCCTACAGCAGCGCTGATGGCCCAGCAGCTCCCATCATCGAAGCGCTCGGTAAACAGCTTCCCGAGCGCAACGTCACCGTCCGGAGCATTCACATCGTCAATCAGGACGGCCCGGAGACGGTGTGGGACTGGCGTCCATTGGCCGAAATCCGGCTGGGTCAGGCTTGACGCCCACCCTCGTAAACTGCTCCACGGCAAGACGGACGACGATGCCTGCATGGTCGTTCTGCGAAATTCTGAGGAATTATGTGGGTCGAGATCTCCGCTGGAGATGCGATCTGATGTGCGGCTGACTTGCGGTCCGTATAAAAGTGCTGGTTTTGCGGATTCTGCGAAACATGACCCGTAAGTATTTCCACGTTTGGAAACTGTATGAGGCTGCAGTCGATGTCGTGTACACGCTGGGGTTTACCCGCCTCTGCGGATCACCCCCACGGGCGTGGGGACCGGGCCACGGAGTGCGACATCCTCTACCTCGACGACGGATCACCCCCACGGGCGTGGGGACCGGTCGCACCCGGAGGCCGGCGGCCTACGGCTCACCGGATCACCCCCACGTGAGGGTGGCCCGGTCTGGCAGTCGAGCTTGATGTCGGAGCCTCACCGATCCCCACACCCGTGGGGCGACCCGCAGAAACGAATGTTCGTGCAGCCAGCCCTGTCCCGATCCCCACGCCTCCGTGAAGGTGACCCGCCTACCGGCGTCATGTCGGAAACCGGTTTCACTCGATCCCCATGATCGTGAGGGGCATCGTGGGCTGGTTCGGGTGTGGCGCCATTCCTGGGCCGTCTCTGGGCCGTGCGAGGTGGGTCGACGATGACAGACGTTGATCGGCGATGACGGTGTTTGCCCAGGTCAGAGTCATGGTCGGTCATGATTTCGCAGGTCGGTGAAAGGGGCTTACAGTCCCTCAAGAAGAAGATGTCTGCTTGAGAGAAAACGGCCTCTACCTGCGGTTCCACGTCGCATGGTAGGGGCCGTTTCGCATGTCCGGGCCGTCTCGGTCTGGGGGGTTGTCCGCCGGGGTTGACGTGCGGGCAGGGGCGGCTATGTTCCTTCGCCCCGGCCGCGCACGCCGTCCCCGACGGCTGCACCGCGAGCACCGTCCTGCACGTCAACCCCAGTGTCGGGTACGTCTACAACGTCGGCCCCTGGGTCTCGCCCGGCCAGGTCTCCTCGGCCACCATCCCGCCCGGCACGATCATCTCCATCCGCGTCAACAAGCGCTGAGAGCCGGCGGAGGTCCCGGCGGCGGTGGGGTCAGTCCGGCTGGTCGTACCACTGGGGGACCGGGTGGGGGGTCGGCCGGGGGCCGGCGTCCGGGCCGGGGGTCACGTACAGGTCCACGGTGTCGGAGCTGCGGAAGCGGGTGGAGGCCACCGTCCAGCCGTCCTTGACGCGGCTCCGCGGGACGGCCTCGTCGAACCAGGAGGAGCTCCCGTCGGCCTGCTTGTCCAGCCACAACAACCGGTAGCCGGCCTTCAGCCCGCGGCGGTCGAGCTCGGCCCGTACGTCGGCGACCGTTCTGCCGTGGCTGGTGTAGCCGGGCAGGGCCTCTTCGCCCTCCGGGTCGACCGGACCCAGGTCCACGTACGCCTCGCCCGGTCTGGCGGGACGGCCGACGCCGAACACCACCCGGCCAGGGAAGTCGGCGGGCATCCACACCTTCGCGCAGGACACCGACGGGCACGGCTCGATCCCCTGGGCGCCGATGCTGCCGTGCCACTTGAAGCCGCCCGGGACGATCGAGCCGATCAGCTCCCCCACCTCGGACGGCGCCACCGGCACCATCTTGACGCTGACGTTCAGCCCGACCGCCCGGAACGCCTCCTCGAACCGGTGGCGGTCGGCGGTGGGGTCGGTGATGTTCACACTGAAGTACGTGTCGGCCTTCTTGATGGAGACGGCCGCGTTGGCGTAACTGGTGGCCGGGCCGCCGGTCAGGCCGGTGCCGACGGCGATCGCGGCGGCCGTCGCGGTGGCCGCCAGTCCGAGGACCAGCCCCCGGCGCGCCCGTCGGCGGGGCCGGGCCGCCACGGGCTGCCGCTCGTCCGACATGATCGCGTGCATGAGCTCCCGGGCCTCAGGGGCGGCGGCCTCCCCGGGCGAGGTCCTGGTCGCGGACGCGGGCGAGATCGGTGAGGTTCACAGCGAGCTTCCTTCCAGGGCGACGGCGCGCGGGTGGTCGATCCCGGCCTTTGCCAGGCCGCGGGCGAAACGTCTGCGGGCGCGGTACAGCCGGATCCGTACCGCGTTGCGGGAGATGCCGAGCATGCGGGCGATCTGCCCGTGGTCGAGCCTCTCCCAGGCGACCAGGGAGAGCAGTTCTCTGTCGTCGTCGGTCAGCTCGCGGAAGACCCGTCCCATCTGCGAGATCTCGTCCTCCGGTGGGCGGGCCAGCGCGGGGAGGCGGTGAGGCGGTCGCGCAGGGCCGCCGTACGCTGCTCGTGGCGTCGTTCGCCGCGCCGGTGGTTGGCGAGCACGCGGCGCGCCACCCCGTACAGCCACAGCCTGGCCTCGTCGCCCTCGGGCAGCTCCTCTATCCGCCGCCAGGCCGTGGTGAACGTCTCGGCCACGACGTCGGCGGCGTCCTCCGGGTGCGGGCAGCGGCGCAGGACGTACCCGAGTATGGGTTCATAAGTGGATTCGTAGACTTCCACGAACCGGGTGCCGGGATCGGCTCTCATCCGGTCTCCTTAGCTGGATCATCGTTCATCTACGTCCATGTCCGGAATTTCGCGGCATTTCCTGACGGGGAACGCGCCATAGATCCGCGGGATCGTCCGCATCTAGGGAGGTGAGACATCCGAGGAGATCCTTTGCATCCCGACCCGCAGCGAGACTTCACCGAGTTCGTCGTCGCGCGCTCCGACCGGCTGATCAGGCTCGCCTACCTCCTGACCGGCGACCAGCACGCCGCCGAGGACCTGCTCCAGACGGCGCTGGCCAGGACCGCCGGGCACTGGCGGCGGATCCGCGACAGTCCCGAGGCGTACGTGCGCAAGGTCATGTACCACGAGCAGGTCGGCCGCTGGCGAAGTCCGCGCTGGTCCCGCGAACGGCTGGTCCTGGAGCCTCCCGAGCGGGCGGCGGACGACCGGACGGACGAGGTCGAGACGCGCCTCACCCTCGCCAAGGCGCTGCGGGTCCTGCCGGCGCGCAAGAGGGCGGTCCTGGTGCTGCGTTACTACGAGGACCTGCCGGAGTCGGAGGTCGCCGCGATCATGGGCTGCTCGGTGGGGACCGTGCGCAGCCAGACGCACCAAGCCATCGTCCGGCTGCGCGAGCTGATCAGCGACACCGTCACCCTGGAGGGCCTGAAATGAACACCGACGAGAGCCGGATCGCGGCGGAGCTGCGCCTGATGGCCGACGAGGCCAGGCCCGTGGACGCGCTCGCCTGCGCCGGACAGGCCCGGATCGCCGCCCGGCGGCGACGGCGAGCGTCGTGGTCGGCCGCCGGGCTCGTCGCGGCGGCCTCTGTGATCGCCTCGGTGGTCGCCCCGTCGATCGTCGCGACGCCCCGAGGCGCCGGTCAGGTCACCGGGGCGGAGGTGGACCGCCTGCCGTACAACAGCCCTGAGCAGGCGCGGGCCGTCCGGGCGTGCATGCCCGGCGGAGGGCCTCGCAGCGGCGTGAACGGCACCCGGCGCCTGCCCGAGCACGGCACGGCCGAGGACTTCCGGCTGCTGGTGGAGTACCGGGACCAGGGCGGGTCCACCGCCCTGGTCGGCAGCAGGAAGGGCTTCGTCCTGTGCACGGAGACGGAACCGGCGATCTTCACGTACTGGGGGTTCGAGGCTCCGGGAGACCTGACCGGCTTCCCGGCCGCCCTTCAGGTGGACGCCTACACCCTGCACGCCCAGCCGGAGCGGGCCGGGAAGGAGGACGTCTACCGCGTCGTGGCCGGCCGGGTCAAGGCGGACGTGCGCCGGGTCGAGGTCGGCTGGGCGGACGGCCGGCGTGCCGAGGCGCGCGTGGCCGGCGGCTTCTTCATCGCCCGGGTGCTGACGGGATCGATCCCCGGCGCGTCCGCCAGGCGGGTCACCACCCTGAAGGCGCCACCGGCCACGGTCACCGCGTACGGCACGCGGGCCGAGGTCCTGGGGCAGGAGAAGAACGTGCCCTTCCGCCTGCTGGGCCGGGACGGCTGACGGGACGCCGGGGCGAGTCGCTGGGCCTGGGTGGGGGACGGGACGCCGGGGCGGGCCGCTGGTCAGTGCCTCGTCCGCCGCCAGTCCTCCGCGGTGAGGCGGTACAACATGTGGCGGCGCAGCCGGTGGCCGGGCGGCAGGACGGGGTGGTCGAAGTCCCCGCCGGGGTCGTGGACCATCCCGAGGCGGCGCATGACGGCGCTGGAGCGGGTATTGACCGTGGCCGTGAAGGAGACCACCTCCGCCAGGCCGAGCCGGTCGAAGGCGAAGCCGAGCGCCGCGGTGGCCGCCTCGCTCGCGTAGCCGTGCCCCCACGACCTGCGGTTGAGCCGCCAGGCGATCTCCGTCGCCGGCATGAAGGGGGCCTCGAACGACGGCTGGTGCAGGCCGGTGAAGCCGATGAACTCGCCGGTGTCCAGCCGCTCCAGCGCCCAGCGTCCCCAGCCCTGCCGGGCGATCAGCTCGTCGCCGGCGGCTGCGAACGCGTCGCTCTGCTCGCGGCTGAGCGTGGCGGGGAAGTGTTCCATGACCTCGGGATCGGCGTTGAGCTCCGCGAAGGGCTCTCGGTCGGCGGGGCGCCAGGGCCGCAGCAGGAGGCGCTCGGTCCGCAGCTCGGCCGCCGGCAAAGGGGTGGAGTCGGTCACCGGTGACATCGTATGCGCGGAGCGAGGTGGGGGAGCTCGTACTCTTGGTCCCGTGTTGAGTAGTAACCGGCTGCGTGTCCTGCTTGAGGTGTTCAGGACGGGCAGCATCGCCGGTGCGGCCAGGGTGCTGAAGTTGTCGCCGTCCGCCGTGTCGCACCAGCTGTCCCGGCTGGAACAGGAGGCTGGGGTCGGGCTGGTCGAGCGCAACGCCCAGAGCCTGCGGCTGACCGAGGCGGGACGCCGCCTGGCCATCCGCGCCCAGGAGGTCGTCGACATCATCGAGGCGGCCGAGAAGGACCTGCTCGCCCAGGCCAGGGTGGACGCCGGCGAGCTGCGCATCGGCTTCTTCGCCTCCGCCGGCTACCGGCTGCTGCCGCTGGCGCTGTCGCGCTTCGCCTCCCGGTATCCCAAGGTGGCGCTCGACCTGGTGGAGGGCCAGCCGTACGAGCTGCTGCCCGATCTGGAGCGCGGCGCGCTCGACGTGCTGGTGGTCTTCGAGCACGCGCTGGACCCGTGGCAGTGCCCGGAAGGGGTGGAGGTCGTCCACCTGTTCGACGAGCCGCAGCTGCTGGTCCTGCCCACCGGCCACGTCGCCGCCCAGCGGCCCAAGGTGCGGCTGGCGGACCTGGCCGAGGAGCCGTGGATCACCACGTTCGGCGCCGAGCACCCGGTGTCGATCCTTGAGCGGGCCAGCATGCTGGAGGGCTTCTCGCCGCAGATCCGCTGCCGCAGCGACCACTACGAGGTGACGATCGGCCTGGTACGGGCCGGGCTCGGCGTCGCGCTGGTGCCGAGCCTCGGCCTGCAGGGCGCGACCGGGCTGCACACCTGCCGGCTGACCACGCCGAACCTGTTCCGCAGGATCGGCGTGGCCAGGCGGCCGACCAATCCCAACCCGGCCGCCCGGTCGTTCCTGGCCTACCTGCGTACGGCCTCGGCCCAGCTCAGGAACTCGCTGGAGCCGTCGCTGCGCTGAGGCGGGCGGCGACGTCCAGGCCGGCCCGCCGTACGGCGGAGGTCAGGTCGTGCTCGCTGCCCGCGGGGCCATGGGCGAGGACGGCGTAGGCGATGCGGCCGTCCATGATGCCGACGTCGGACCGGACGCCCTCGTCGGTGCCGGTCTTGTTGGCCAGCCAGTCGCCCTCGGGGTCGTGCCTGACCAGGGCGGGGACGAGACCGTGGTCGGTGTTCCGGTGCATCCAGCCGCGCATGAGCGCCTGCCAGCCGCCCGGACCGGCCAGGAGCGCGGCCAGGCCGGACAGCTCGGCCGCGGTGCCGATCGCGAACGTCGGCGGGTCCTGCGGGGTGCGCGGTTCCCTGATGCGGTCGAGCAGCCTGGTCCGCGACAGCCCGAGGGCCGCGGCGGCCGCGTTGACCCGATCCAGGCCGATCGTGCGCAGCAGCGCGTTCGTGGCGGTGTTGTCGCTGACGGCGGCCGTCAGCAGGGCGAGGTCGCCGATCGTCCAGGCACGCGCGGACAGCGACATGAGCAGCCCGGAGCCGCCGCAGTAGTCGTCGTCGTGCAGCGTCACGGGCGTGTCGGGGGCCAGGATGCCGCCCTCGACGCTCATCGCCACCTCGGCCAGCAGCAGCAGCTTGCCGACGCTGGCCAGCGGCAGCTCGGCGTCCTCGTTGACGCCGTGGAACTCGCCCGTCACCAGATCCCGCGTCGCGACGGCGAGCGTGATGTCGTTCACCGCCCGATGATCCTTCCTGGTCTGTCCTCGGTGAGTTCGTTGTCCTCCACGGCGAGCCGTCCGGCCACGACGACGGCCCTGAGGCCGGCGGGGGGCAGCAGCGGGTCGGCGTAGGTCGCGCCGTCGGCCACCGTCGCGGGGTCGAAGAGCACCAGGTCGGCGTGCGCTCCGTCGCGCACGACGCCCCGGTCCGCCAGGCCGAACCGCTCGGCCGCCATGCCGGTCATCTTGTGGACGGCGGTCTCCACCGGGAACAGCCCCTGCTCGCGGGAGTAGCGGCCGAGCACCCGGGGGAAGGTGCCGGCCAGCCGGGGGTGCGGATGGCCCGGCTTGGGCACGCCGTCCGAGCCGATCATGGCGAACTCGCTGGCCAGGACCCGCTGGACGTCGTCCTCGCGCATGGAGTGGCTGATGATCGTCACCTCGCCGTCCTCGGCGAGCAGCAGCTCGGCCGCCGCGTCCACCGGGTCGCCGCCCAGCTCGGCGATCGTGCGGCCCTCGGCCTCGGGGTGACGGGTGGCGCAGGCGACCGAGATGCGGTCCCAGCCGCCGTTGCCGACCGTGTTCTCCCAGCCCGGCACGCCCGTCTCGATGGCCGCGCGCATCCGGTCGCGCTGGCCGGGGTCGCGCAGCCGGTCGAGCAGCGCCTCGGTGCCGCCGTCGTTGGCCCACGGGGGGAACATCGCCGACAGCGACGTGCTGCCCTCGGTGTAGGGGTAGACGTCGCAGGTGAGGTCCATGCCCTGGGCGCGCAGCGCGGCGATGCGGGGGAGCGTGCGCAGGGTCTTGCCCCAGGCGTGCCTGCCGGCCGTCTTGTGGTGGCTGACGTGCAGCGCGGCCCCGCTCGTGCGGGCGATCTCGACGGCCTCCTCCAGCGCCTCCTCGACGCGGGACATCTCGTCCCGCAGGTGGGTGACGTACGGCTTGCCGTGCTTGGCCGCGACGCGGGCCAGCGCGACCACCTCGGCGGTGTCGCCGTACGTGCCGGGGGTGTAAATGAGGCCGGTGGACAGCCCGGCGGCGCCGGCGGCCAGCGCGTCGTCGAGCAGCGCGCACATGGCGGCGAGCTCGGCGGGGGTGGCCGGGCGGTCCTCGTAGCCGAGCACGCCGGCCCGCAGGGTGCCGTGGCCGACGAGGGAGGTCAGGTGGTTCGACCGGGGGGCCCGCTCGTGCGCCGCGACGAACCCGTCGTAGTCCTCAAAAATCGGGATGTCGCCGCCGAAGCCGGCCCGGCTCGACCGGCGCAGCGCCGGCACCCGCTCGGGCAGCGCCGGGAACAGGCTCGACCCGCAGTTGCCGCAGATCTCCACCGTGACGCCCATGAGCACGGGCGCGGCGGCCAGCTCCCGGCCCGCCTCCCCGAGCAGGGTGACCGCGTCGGAGTGGGTGTGCACGTCGATGAACCCGGGCGCGACCACCAGCCCGGCGGCGTCGATCACCCGCCCCCCGCCGCCGTCGGACGGGCCGCCCCCGGGCAGCAGGACGAGGCGGTCACCGCGGACGCCGACGTCGGCCCGGCGCAGCGGCGCGCCCGTCCCGTCGGCCACGAGGCCACCGCTGATCAGCATGTCGAGGCTCACGTGGCCGAACCCTCCCTGAGAAGCGAGCCGTTCACAGCACCTGCCCGAGGAAGGCGCGGGTGCGCTCGTGACGCGGCGCGGACAGCACCTCGCGCGGCGGCCCCTCCTCCACGATCACGCCGTCGTCGATGAACACCAGGTGGTCGCCCGCCTCTCTGGCGAAGCCCATCTCGTGGGTCACCACGATCATCGTCATCCCGCTGGCCGCCAGGTCGCGCATGACCTGCAGCACCTCCTGCACCAGCTCGGGGTCGAGCGCGCTGGTCGGCTCGTCGAACAGCATGAGCTTGGGGTTCATGGCCAGGCTGCGCGCGATCGCGACCCGCTGCTGCTGGCCGCCGGACAGCTGCCTGGGGTAGTGGCCGGCCCGGTCGGCCAGCCCCACCCGGTCGAGCAGCGTCCTCGCGCGCTCGGCCGCCTTCGCCTTCGACAGGCGCTTGACCGTGCACGGGCCCTCCATGACGTTCTCCAGCGCGGTCATGTGCGGGAACAGGTGGAAGCGCTGGAAGACCATGCCGATCTCCTGGCGCTGGCGGCACAGCTCGTCGGGCCGCAGCAGGTGCAGCTTGCCGCCCTGCTCGCTGAAGCCCATGAGCTTGCCGTCGACCCACACCCGGCCCGCGTCGATCGTCTCCAGCCGGTTGACGCAGCGCAACAGCGTCGACTTGCCGGACCCGGACGGGCCCACCACGCAGACCACCGCGCCGGCCGGCACGTCGAGGCTGACGCCCTTCAGCACCTCCAGCTGGCCGAAGCGCTTCCTGACCGATTCGATCTTCACCATGCTAGTGGCCACGGCTGAACCTCCTCTCCAGGGAGCGCTGGCCGAAGGTGGCCACGGTGGTGAGCAGCAGGTACCAGGTGGAGGCGACCACCAGCAGCGCGATCACCTCGAAGTTGTCCAGGTAGATGCGCTGGGAGACGGTCAGCAGCTCCGCGCCGGAGATGACCGAGACCATCGAGGTGGTCTTCAGCATGGAGATGAACTGGTTGCCGGTCGGCGGGATGATCACCCGCATCGCCTGCGGCAGCACGACCCTGCGCAGGATCTGCCGGTGCGTCATGCCCAGCGACTCGGCCGCCTCCCGCTGCCCGGGATCCACCGAACGGATGCCCGCGCGGACGATCTCGGCCATGTACGCGCCCTCGTTGATGGTCAGCCCGAGCAGCGCCGCCGTGAACGGCGTGATCAGCTCGTTGGCCGGCCACTGGAGGAACATCGGGCCGCCGAACGGCACGCCGAGCCCGATCTCGGGGAAGACCAGGCCGATGTTGAACCAGAAGATGAGCTGCACCAGCAGCGGCGTGCCGCGGAAGAACCAGGTGTAGAGGCCGGCCGCGCCGCGCAGCACCGGGCTGTCCGACAACTGCATGACGGCGGCGACCACGCCGAGGGCGACGCCGATGACCATGGACAGCGCGGTGAGCGCGATCGTGATCCACAGGCCGCCGAGCACGCGGCCGTCCAGCAGGAACTCGGCGATGACGTCCCAGTGGAGGTTGGGGTTGACGATGACGGTGTAGGCCAGCCACGCCATCACCAGGGCCGCGACCACCGCCGCGACGAGCCGCCCGGGCCTGGGCGGCTTCACCGCATCGATCGGGAGTTCCATCATGCGCCGGTGTTGATCGTGACCTTGGGCACGGCGTTGGCCGTCGTGCCGTACTTCTCCAGGATCTTGCCGTACTCGCCGCTGTCGATCAGCTCCTGGAGCGCCTTGGCGACGGCGTCGCGCAGGCCGGTCTGCTTCTTGTCGATCGCGATGCCCCAGGGGCCGGCGTCGTACTGCTCGGCCAGGACCTCGTACTTGCCGGTCTCCTTGGCGTACATGGCGGCCACGGGGGAGTCGACGATCGTGGCGACGGTACGGCCGGAGTCGATGGTGAGCAGGCCGGTGGGGGCGTCCTCGCTCTGCATGATCTCCATCTTCTGGGCGCACTTCTCGTTCTGGCGCTTGCCGATCTCCAGGTTGGAGCTGCCCTTGGCCAGGACGACCTTCTTGCCGCACAGGTCCTCAAGGGTCTTGATG
This sequence comes from Nonomuraea sp. NPDC049637, assembly GCF_040675235.1. Classification (NCBI taxonomy): domain Bacteria; kingdom Bacillati; phylum Actinomycetota; class Actinomycetes; order Streptosporangiales; family Streptosporangiaceae; genus Nonomuraea; species Nonomuraea sp. NPDC049637. The sequence goes on along the minus strand of NZ_JBFAOM010000012.1, from coordinate 49,601 downwards.
CCCTCGGGGTTGCCCTTCTTGACCATGATCGAGCCGCCGGCGTTGAAGTAGTCGACGAAGTCGACGGCCTTGCGGCGCTGTTCGAGGTCGCTGAGCGCGGCCATGGCGATGTCCCACCGGCCGCCCTGCAGGCCGGGGATGAGACCGTCGAAGGAGGCGTTGATGATCCGGGTCTTCAGCCCGAGCCGCTCTCCGACCGCCACGGCCAGGTCGGCGTCGACGCCGGTCATCTCCTGGGTGCCCGGCTTGTACATCTCCATCGGGGGATAGCCTTCCGAGGTCGCCATGCGCAGCTCGCCGGACTTCCGTACGGATTCCGGGACGAGGTCCTTGGCGCTCTTGCCGGCCGAGGAGGGCGGCGTGGGGGCCGCCGCCGTACCCGAAGTGGACCTCCCGCATCCCGCGCCGAGCGCGCAGGCCGCCACCAGGGCGATGACCAGGTGTGTTCGCATGGCATGTCATCGTGGCCAGGCCATCAGGCGGCACCAAGCCTCGTGAAGGCATGCGACCCTGAGCAACGAATCCGTCGATGCTCGACCCTCCGGGCCCTCGCGGTTGTTTACGCTCGCCCCTCATGAGTTTGGACATCTGGCCCCAGACCGCCACATGGCATGACGGGGAGCTGCGGCTCGGCGGGATCGGCGCGGTCGAACTGGCCCGGGTGCACGGCACGCCCGCGTACGTGCTGGACGAGGCCGACTTCACCGCCCGCGCCCGCGCCTGGCTGGACGCGCTGCCCGACGGCGACGTGCACTACGGCGGCAAGGCGTTCCTCTGCCCCGAGGTGGTGCGCTGGCTGGACCGGCTGGGCCTGTCCCTCGACGTCTGCACGGGCGGCGAGCTGGCGGTGGCCATGGCCGGCGGGATGCCGCCGGAGCGGGTCGTCTTCCACGGCAACAACAAGTCGGCCGACGAGCTGCGCCGGGCCGTGGCCTGGGGCATCGGGTGCGTGGTCGTCGACTCCTTCACCGAGATCGCCAGGCTCGCCGAGATCGCCGCCTCCCTGGGCGTCCGGCAGCGGGTGATGATCAGGGTGACGCCGGGCGTGGACCCCCACACCCACGCCTTCATCGCCACCGGCGGCGAGGACTCCAAGTTCGGCTTCTCGCTGAGCGCCGGCGCCGCCGCGCTCGCGGTGGCGCAGGTGACCGCCGAGCCCGCGCTGGAGCTGTACGGCCTGCACTCCCACATCGGCTCGCAGATCTTCGAGCTGGACGGCTTCGGCACCGCCGCCGCCAGGATGGCCGCCTTCGCCGCCGAGACCGGCGTCACCAGGCTCGACCTGGGCGGCGGCCTCGGCATCGGCTACACGCCGGACGACCCCACCCCGCCCACGCCCGCCGAGCTGCTCGCCGTGCTCAGGAAGGAGACCGCGGGCCTGCACCTGGCCGTCGAGCCCGGCAGGTCGATCGCCGGGCCGTCCACGGTCGCCCTGTACGAGATCGGCACGATCAAGGGCCGGTACGTGAGCGTGAACGGCGGCATGAGCGACAACCCCCGCCCCGGCATGTACGGCGCCGCCTACACCGCAACCCTGGCCAACCGCGCCTCCGACGCCCCCGCCGGAGTGTTCACCGTGGTCGGCAAGCACTGCGAGAGCGGGGACGTGCTGGTCAGGGACATCGCGCTGCCCGGCGACGTGCGGCCCGGCGACCTGCTCGCCGTCCCGGTGTCGGGCGCCTACCAGCGCTCGATGGCCAGCAACTACAACCACGTGCCCAGGCCGCCGGTCGTCGCGGTGCGCGACGGGCAGGCGCGGGTCATCGTCCGCCGCGAGAGCGAGGAGGACCTGCTGCGGCTCTACCTGTGACGCGGCCGCGAACCCGCGCCGGCGGTCAGGGCGTGAGCCTTAACCGGGTCGGGGCGTGGGCGGTCAGGGCGTGAGCTTGGCCGGGTCGGGGGCGTAGGCGGTCATCCAGCTCGGGTGCAGCCGGAAGTAGACCACGTCGTTCTCCCAGTCGAAGGCGTCCGCGCCGTAGAAGTCCTTGAGGTAGGCGAGCAGGGCCGGCCAGTCGGCGGCCGGCTCGCCGTCCTGCGGGTTGAGGATCTCCACCGTGCCGTGGGTGAACACGCCCAGGTCCTCCCCGCGCATGTGGGCGACGCTGGCCGCCGGGCGGGCGGCGAGGTGGCGTGCCTTGGCGGCGCCGCGGGCCGTGCCGAAGAGCCACTTGCCGTGCAGGAAGTGGCCGTCGACGCCGCTGATCCGCGGCTCGCCCTTCGCCGTCACGGTGGACACGGCGAGCACGCGCATGCCGGTCAGAAGCCCGGTGAGCTGCTCGGCGTTCAGGGTGCGCTCGGTGACGATCGAGCGCAGGTGCGAGTTGGAGCGGGAGAGCGAGGCGTCGAGGAGCGCCTGGAGCTCTTCGAGCTCCTGCGGGGTTTCGCGCATTGAGGTCCTTGTCTGTACGTGCGTACCGGCCCGCGGTCGGCGCCGGCCGGTGGGACCATGCTCGCCCGGAAACCCGACACCCTGTGTCGTGTTTTCCGGAATTCAGGACGAATCTCTGACCCGGGCCGCCTGTTCCTCCTGGACCCTGCGGGCGGTGCGCAGGAAGTCCAGGATCACGGCCAGCTCGTCTTGCCCGTAGCCCGCCAGCGCCCGCGCGCCGGCCTGGCCGACCGGGACGAAGATCTCGGCCTCGGCGGCGCGGGCGGCGTCGGTGGCGGCGACCAGGACGCGGCGGCGGTTGCCCGGATCGGGCGCACGGGTCACCATGCCCGCGCGTTCCAGCCGGTCGATGACGGTGGTGACGGCCGCCGGGCTGAGCTTCAGCGCGAGGCTGAGCGCGCCCGCGGCGACCGGGCCCTCGGCCAGGACGACGTCGAGGCAGCGCAGGTCGGTGCGATTGAGGCCGAGCCGGGCCGCGGCGGCCTCGTCGAAGGCGTCGAAGCTCTGCTGCAGCTGCCGGAGCTCCATGGCGATCTCTCCGATGACGGCACGTTTCGACATTCGAACCTTTCTGGTATCGTACTTTTCGTCAGTCGAAATGACGATATCACCTCCGGAGGCAGCGCCATGCGTTCGACCACCCTCGCCTCGCCCGACACCGCCGACACCGCCGCGATCCAGCGCCTGTTCGCCGACTTCATGGCGGCCTGGACCGCCGGGGACGCCCGCGCGTTCGGCGCCCTGTTCACCGACGACTCCGACTACGTCTCCTACGACGGCACGATCGCCCGCGGCCGCCCGGCGCACGAGCTCAACCACGACAAGCTCTTCCGCGGCGTCCTGGCCGGCTCGGCGCTCGTCGGCGACCTGGAGTCGGTGCGCTTCCTCACCCCCGACGTGGCGGTGGCGCACGGCACGGCCTCCGTCCTGATGCCCTGGCGGTCCACGCTGCCCAGGCGGCGGCTGTCCCGGCAGACCGTCGTCGTGGTGCGGACGGGCGATGGCTGGCGCATCGGCGCCATCCACAACGGCCGGGTCCGGCCGGTCACCGTCCCGGAGCCGGACGCGTTCCCGTCCCGGATGTCGCAGCTGATGGCCCGGGTCGCCCGCCGGTTCGGCCTCGGCGGCAGATGACGCTTTTCGTAATCCCTGACCCTTCTTTGACGAGGTCGCGGCGTGGCGCAGTTGATCACCTGGGTAAGGCCCAACCTGTAACAGTCGTACGCGTCTCGGGGGGTTCGGATGCGACTGGGTATTTTGACAGGAGCGGGGCTGCTCGCGGCCGCCGTCGTCCTGACCGGGTGCGACTCGCCGCCCGACACTGCCAAGATCACCGACAGCAAGGCCGAGGCCGCGGCCAAACTGAAGCAGAGCAAGGCGGCCAAGATCGCGCTTGCGCGCAAGGTGAAGGCGAACGAGCTGGGCCAGATCCCGGTGCTGATGTTCCACCGGGTCATCAAGAACCCGGCCACCACCGACGACAGGACGCCGCAGCAGTTCCGCTCGGACCTCGAACGGCTGGTCAAGGAGGACTACGTCCCGATCAGCGCGTCGGAGATGGTGACCGGGAAGATCAACGTCCCGGCGGGCAAGCATCCCGTGGTCCTGACGTTCGACGACTCCTCGCCCTCGCAGCTCACCCTGAACGAGATGGGCGTCCCGCAGCCGGACACCGCCGTGGCGATCCTGCGCGAGGTGGCCGCCAAGCACCCGGGCTTCCGGCCGGCCGCCACCTTCTACGTCACCCGCGACATGTTCGGCAAGACCGTGCGCGAGGAGCAGGCCCAGACGCTGGGCTGGCTCAAGGACAACGGCTTCGACATCGGCAACCACACCCGTGACCACGTCAACCTGCACGGACGCTCGGAGAAGGAGGTGGAGGACCAGATCGGCGGCATCGCCAAGCAGATCGACGACCTGACCAAGGTCAAGCCCAACTCCATCGCCCTGCCGTACGGCAACCAGCCGCGCAAGAAGGAGTGGGCGCTGCACGGCAAGCTCTACAACCACGCCGGCGCGTTCCTGGCCGGGTACACGCCCGCGCCGTCGCCGTTCAGCAAGGCGTTCGACCCGGGCGGCATCCCGCGCATCCGGGTCATGGAGAAGAAGGGCGACTGCGCGCAGTTCTGCTCGGCGGCCTGGCTCGACTGGCTCAAGAACAACCCGGACATGCGCTACACCTCGGACGGTGACGTCAGCACGGTCGCGTACCCGAAGTTCAAGAACCCGTACCTGCGCAAGTCCTTCACCACCTGGAGCCTGCCCTACTGACGGACGCGCCCGAGCACCACGCTCAGCTCGGCGGGCTGCAGCATGAAGTCGGCCACCTCGCCGGTGACGTCGATCGGGCGGACGGCCCCGGTGCGCAGGTCCAGCACCAGGTAGGAGGTCTCGCCCAGCGGGCCCTTCGCCCGGACCGCGAGGGTGTGCTCGTCCTCCCAGCGCAGCAGGGCGGCCAGCCACCAGCCGGTGGCCAGCCGCGGCGCGACCGTGCGCACGTGTCCGCCCGTCTTCGTGTCGAACAGGGCGACGCCCTGCTGGAGCACGCCGCCGGGGGTGAGCTCCCGGTGCCGTGACGCGATCAGGCGGCCGGAGGGGGACGGCTCGACGGCCCACTCCACGTTGCCCGGCATGGTGTAGCTGCGCAACAGGTCGCCCTTGGGGGAGTAGACGGCGTACCACACCGACCTGAGGTGGCCCGGGGAGCGGCGGGAGGGCTCGCCGCTCCTCATGACGAGACCTTCCGTCGTCCATCCGGCGACCTGCCCGCGGTCCGGGAGGCGGACGGCCGTGCCGCGGGCGACGTCCACGATCACGGGCGGCTCCAGCGTCACCTCCTTGTCCTTGGTCAGATGGTCGGGCTGGACGAGCACGTGGCGGCCGTCCAGGGAGAACAGCGGTGGCTGAGCTCCGAAGAACGCCGTGACGGTCCCGCGCGGCTGTCTGACGGGGAGGCGTTCGACGGCTCCCGTCCGCAGGTCGGCCACGACGTAGGTGTTGTCGCTGTCCCGCAGGAAGGCGGCACGCCGGCCGTCCCGGCTGAGGGCGAACATCGTCTCGTCGAAGCTGTACGGCAGGCGGCCGCGCTCCGCGCCGTCCCCGACGAGGATCATGTGCGCGCACTCGTCGCAGCTCGGGACGTACGCGTAGCGGATCGGGGTGGCGTACTTCGTGCGCTTCGCGGGCTTCACCGGCTTCTCGGCCGTCTTGGTCGCAGTGACCGGCTGGGAGCGGACGAACCGCACGCCGGGCTCCGCCGGCAGGGGCGCGGCGACCCACGCGGCGGCCAGCACCACGCTCAGGGCGGCGGCCCCCGCCCGCCAAGGAAGCCTCCGGCGGCGCGTCACGCCAGCCTGCCGACGACGACCTCGCCAAGGCGGGAGGGGACGTTCTTCACCTGGCGGCTCTTCCCCGTCTCCAGGTCCACGAGGTACAGGACGGGATCGTCCCAGCCGAGCATGACGAGCAGGCGCCCGTCCTCCGTCCACCGCACCAGCTCGGCCTCGACGCCCGGCCCGCCCAGCGTCGCGCGCGCCCGCACCCGGCCGCCGGTGTGCGGATCCATGGTCAGCACCTCGTTTTCCGAGAAGAGGACCAGGCGGTCGCCGTCGGGCGTGAGCAGCGCCTGCAACGCCGGGTCGAAGGGCGTCCTGGTGCGTACGGCCCCCCGCGCGTCGAGCGTGACCAGCTCGGTGTCGGGGGCGCCCTCCAGGGCACGCCGGCCGGTGGTGGCCACCACCTTGCCGGGCACGACGCCGATCACGCGGCCGATGCCGGGCAGCCGCCTCCGGGCCCCGGTGACGGCGTCCACCAGGTCCACTCCGTCGGGCCAGGTCAGGATGACGTGCCGGTCGTCCTGGCCGAAGGCCGCGTCGGGCACGCCTTCGCCGGGGCCGGTCAGCGGGCGCGGGGCGTTCTCGGCGGACAGGTCGTGCAGCATGAGACGGCCGGTCGCCGCGTCCAGGTAGATCAGGCGGTAGCCGTCGCCGCTGATCACGAGCGGCGCCCGCCGATTGCTGATCGGCATCACCGCGCGGGCCTGGGGAAGGGCGACCGTCTGCCATGAGCCGGCGCGTCTCAGGTGCAACCGCCAGCGGTGGTGGCTGCTCTGGTCGGCGTAGCCGATCGGCGCGGGGAGCGGCCCGGTGAGCGCCGCGGGAGCAGGCGGCGAGGCGCCGCGCCAGACCACGAGGCCGTTCCAGGCCATGATCAGGCAGACGGTGACCAGCGCCGCCGACACGGCGCGCCAGGGCACCCGCCACCGGCCCGGCACACCGGGCCGGGGACGTCCGGAGAGGATCCAGGCGACCAGGGGCAGTCCCCGAACCGCCACGTGGCTGAGGAGAAGCAGGTCGTCGTGGAGGCCGGGCAGCTCGGAGAGCGGCGCCGCCCACAGCGCTGCCGCGCTCCCGCCCGCCATCAGCATCCGGGCCGTGTCCGACCTCATGGCCGCCTCGGCGGCGACCAGATCGGCGGGCCCCTGCGCGAGGGGGCGGCCCAGATCGTGCAGCACGGCCTGGACGATCACCACGACGGCGAGCGTCCACGCGGCGGCGGCGCGTTCGGCGAATCCGACGTCACCCAGGAAGGAACGTGCCACCACGTGGAGCGCGACGCCGCAGGAGAGGGCGGCGCAGATGCGCCAGACGATGACGAGCGGTCGTGACCCGAGGCCCAGCCTAGGCGCGCGGAGCGTCCGTGGTCTCGGCCCGCTGCCCTTGGACAGCTCGCCGGCCAGCACTCCGAGGGTCCAGCCGCCCACCGGCAGGAAGAGGCGGAGGCCGAGGTCGTCCGAGACCGGCGGCAGCGCCATGAGAACCGTTCCCGCACTCGCCCCCGCCCACCGGAACCGCCGGGTGACCTGCATGTGGCGCAGCATCGCCGGGCCGTTGAACGCGGTGAAGGCCACCTGCTGCCGGGCCGAGAACCGGTCCGCGGCGGCCCGGCTCATCGGCCTGTTCACGACGAGCGCCGCTGTCGCCGCCGACAGCACCGCGACGGCGACGACGATCGCGATCACCATGAAGAGGCCTCTTCCGGCCCATCCAGGAAGGGGGCACAATACGCCTTTCCGGGACGGAAGGGGCTGGCGTGGTTTCTCCGGAGATCTGGGAACGGCTCAACCACCGGGCGGGCATGCTCACCCGCCGGCAGGCGTGGCGCTGGCGGGCGGCGGCCGCCGCCGGCGCGGCGACGGCGCTCCTCGTCCTGGCCGGCTGGTCCAGCGGCGCCCTGTTCCCGCGCGTCGAGGAGCTGGGAGGCAACAGCTCCGTAAGGAGGTCCCAGGACGAGCTCGGCCGGCCGACCGGTCTCCAGGGCACGGTGAGCCGGTACCTCCACAACCAGGGCCACTTCCCCGTGACGGTCACCGGGGTGGGCGTGGAGGGAGCGGGGCTGAGGATGACGTCGGCGCGGGGCGAGGACGGCCGCGCCCTGCCCCTGACGATCCCCGCCGGGCAGGGCGTGTCCTTGAGCCTCGGCGTGGTCGTCACGGACTGCGCGGCCGCCGCCTCCACGGGTTCCCGTGTGGTGCTGGAGGTCGATCGCTGGTGGGGGCGCGTCGCCGTGCGGCCGGAGATCAGAGGCGACCTGTACCACGCGGTGGACCTGGACTGCCGGTGACCGGCTCATGTTGATCAACCGTAGCGACCGGCGGAGTTGGGACGCCAGGTTGGAAGGAGGATTTCCTGATTGCACTCTGATGTCCGCGGCGGCGAGGAGGTCGTCGAAGACCCGACCCGTGATCTGCGACCAACCAGTCAAGACCGCTGTTACAGGGTCCGAATGGACGCTGTGTACGGGCTTTGTGCAAAAACCGGTGAGTCACGAACGGTTAACGGATCCCTGGGAAGTTGCTGAGCGTCGTAAAGTTTGCGTGGTTGGGGTTCAGTGAACGTGGGGAAAGACGAATGCCGCAGATCGCGCCGCTGGTGGCCGGCGATCCAGCGCTGCTGGGATCGTTCCGGCTGTCCGGACGGATCGGCGAGGGCGGCCAGGGGATCGTCTACCTGGGCGTCAACGAGCAGGGCGAGCGGGCCGCGATCAAGCTGCTGCACGTGAAGTTCAGCGGTGACACGATCGCCAGGTCGCGCTTCGCCAGGGAGCTCAAGGCGGCCCAGCGGGTGGCCTCCTTCTGCACCGCGCGGGTGATGGAGGCCGACCTCGACGGCGACACGCCGTACATCGCCAGCGAGTACATCGACGGGCGGGCGCTGCGCGACATCGTCGAGACCGACGGCCCGCTCAGCGGCACGGTGCTCGACCGGCTGGCCATCGGCACGGCCACCGCGCTCACCGCCATCCACCACGCCTCGATCGTCCACCGGGACTTCAAGCCCGACAACGTGCTCATCGCCGCCGACGGGCCGCGCGTGGTCGACTTCGGCATCGCCCGCATCATCGACTCGACCGGCACGATCACCAGCCGCGCGATCGGCACGCCCGCCTACATGGCGCCCGAGCAGATCGCCGGCGACGACATCGGGCCCTTCACGGACGTGTTCGCCTGGGGCGCGACCATGGCCTTCGCCGCCACCGGGAAGGCGGCCTTCGAGGGCAAGTCGATCGCCGTGGTGCTCAACCGCATCCTGAACCACCAGGTCGACGTCGACGTGATGCACGAGCCGCTGCGGGGCGTGGTGCGTTCGGCGCTGGCCAAGTCGCCCGACGAGCGTCCCTCGGCCGACCAGCTCCTGCTGCGCCTGCTCGGGCAGACCGGCACGGCGGCCGGGGCCTCGACGGCGGTGCTCACCAGGGGCGTGCAGGTGGCCGGCGACGACACGACGCCGTTCACGCGGGTGTCGGCCACGTCCATCACCGAACGTCCCGCCACGCAGGCCACCGGCCACCCCACCCGCCCCCCGTCCGGCACGACCCCCGCCCACCCGGCCACGACCGGCACCGGATCAGCGCACCCGACCGGCACCGGATCAGCGCATTCGACCGGCACCGGGACGCCGCACACGACCGGGTCCGGCACCGCGCATCCGACCGGCACCCCGCACACGACCGGCACCGGGACCGGTGTCTCCGGGCGTGCGGAGACCGTGCAGTCCGGCCAGAACCGGGGCCAGGGCCAGGATCAGGGTCAGGACCAAGGCCGGGGCCCGGCGGTCAGGCCCCTCGGCGAGCCCGTGCCGTCCGGCGGCCGGCGGCGGCTCAAGGTGTGGCTGGCGCTGGCCGCCGCGCTCGTCATGCTGGCGGTCGTGGCCGTCGCGGCGATGGCGAACGGCTGGTCGCCGCTGGCGTTCAAGGGCGAGGTCGTGACCCCCGCGCCGACGGGGAAGAAGAACTCGCGGCCCCCCATGTTCGCCTCGGTGGTGGACAAGGTCGCCCAGACCGGAAAGATCGTCGTCGGCGTCAAGGGCGACCTGCCGGGCGTCGGCCTGCAGAACGGCGACGACTTCACCGGGTTCGACGTCGAGGTGGCCAAGCTGGTGGCCGCGGCGCTCGGGGCGGAGGAGACCAGGTTCGCCCGGGTCGGCCGGAACGACCGGGCGGCCGCGCTGGCCGACGGCAGGGTCGACCTGGTCGTCGCCACGTACTCGGTGGACAAGAGCGAGACCAGGTTCGCCGGGCCGTACTACGTGGCCCACCGCGACGTGCTGGTACGCGCCGGCACCGGCATCGACTCGCTCGACGACCTCAAGGGCAAGAAGATCTGCGCGCTCGACACCCCGACGGTCGGCGAGGTGCAGGACAGGGTGAAGGTCGAGCCCGTGACCGCCGGCAACTACGCGGCCTGCATGGACCTGCTCAGGAACGGCAAGGTCGACGCGGTGCCCGGCGAGGACCTGATCCTGGCCGGGTTCGCCAGCCGGGAGAACATGCGCTACAAGATCATCGGCGCCAAGCTGGACAACGAGCGGTACGCGGTCGGCATCCGCGGGGGCGACACCAAGACCTGCGCCGCCGTCAAGGGGGTCATCGCCGACCTCTACCGCAAGGGCACCATCAAGAAGCTCCTGGACAGCCACTTCGAGAAGGTCGACTTTCAGCCCGAGCTGAAGGTGCCCGCGATGGAGCCCTGCGGATGACGAGCGGTAACATCCGAAAGTCCAACGAATTCATCCAGTGAGTTAGGGGAAGGCCATGGCCACGCCCGTCAAGGTAACCGTCACCGGGGCCGCCGGTCAGATCGGCTACGCACTGCTGTTCCGCATCGCGTCGGGGCAGCTGCTCGGCGCTGACGTCCCGGTCAAGCTGAGCCTGCTGGAGATCCCCCAGGCGGTGAAGGCGGCCGAGGGCACCGCCATGGAGCTCGACGACTGCGCGTTCCCGCTGCTGTCCGGCATCGAGATCACCGACGACGCCAACGTGGCCTTCGCCGGCGCCAACGTCGCCCTGCTGGTCGGCGCCATGCCGCGCAAGGCCGGCATGGAGCGCGGCGACCTGCTCGGCGCCAACGGCGGCATCTTCGGCCCCCAGGGCAAGGCGATCAACGAGCACGCCGCCGACGACATCCGCGTCCTGGTCGTGGGCAACCCGGCCAACACCAACGCGCTCATCGCCCAGCAGCACGCGCCCGACGTCCCGGCCGAGCGCTTCACCGCGATGACCCGCCTCGACCACAACCGCGCGCTGTCCCAGCTCGCCGCCAAGCTCCAGGTCCCGGTCACCGAGATCAAGAAGATGACCATCTGGGGCAACCACTCCGCCACCCAGTACCCCGACCTGTTCCACGCCGAGGTCGGCGGCAAGATCGCGGCCGAGCAGGTCGAGGGCGAGTGGCTGCGCGAGACGTTCATCCCGACGGTCGCCAAGCGCGGCGCCGCCATCATCGAGGCCCGTGGCGCCTCCTCGGCCGCCTCGGCCGCCAACGCCGCGATCGACCACGTCCACGACTGGGTCAACGGCACCGAGTGGACCTCGGCCGCCGTCGTCTCCGACGGCTCGTACGGCGTGCCCGAGGGGCTCATCTCGTCCTTCCCGGTGCGTTCGGTCGGCGGCCGGTACGAGATCATCCAGGGCCTGGAGATCGACTCCTTCTCCCGCGAGCGCATCGACGCCAGCGTGCGCGAGCTGACCGAGGAGCGCGACGCCGTCCGCGAGCTCGGTCTCATCTGAACCCGGGCGCGACACCTCCGGACGCGCGTCCCCGGCTCAGCGGGGGCGCGCGTCCGCCGTCGTGCGGGGCAGCGCGGCCCCGCGGGTGCGCTCGGCCCAGCGGGTCACCGGCGGCACGGCGAGCCCGGCCGCCAGGAAGACCCCGCCGAACAGCAGCCAGCCCGGCAGCCCCCAGCCCACGATGACCGTGGTCATGACGGCGGGCACGACGATGTTGGACACTTGCTGGCCCATCCCGTACAGGCCCTGGTACTGGCCGATGGCGTGCGGCGGGGCCAGCTCGTACGACAACCCCCAGGAGCCGGCGGCCTGCAGCAGCTCCCCGAAGACGTGCAGCAGCGCGCCGCCGAACAGGGCGACGACCGCCACCCAGGCCGGCTGCCCGGCGGCCAGGGCCAGCAGCACGCAGGCCAGCAGCAGGAACACGCCCGAGCGGCGCTGGGCGCGGGCCGCGCCGGCCGCGTCGTCGGTGCCGCGGCTGAGCCGCACCTGAAGGATCGTGACGGTGACCGTGTTGATCATGGCGACGGCGGCCACCGTCCACGTGGGCGCCGCGGTCCGGCCGGCCACCCAGAGCGGGATCGCGATGGTGAGCAGTCCGTTCTGCATGAACAGCACCGCGTTGAGCAGTGCCAGCACCGCGTACGGCCGGTCGCGCAGCACGATCCAGACCGGCTCGCCCGCCTTGCGCCGGACCGGCGCGACGGGCGGCACGCGGTACGTCAGCGCCGCGCTGCCGAGGTAGCAGAGCGCGCACCCGAAGATCATCCCCAGGTACACGGGACGGCTGTCGAAGTGCAGCGCCGCGCCCGCCCCGAGCCCGCCGACCGACCAGCCGACGTTGGTCACGGCCCGCAGGTACGCGCGCACCCGCACCCGGTCGGACGCCGGCACCGCGCCCCCGACCAGCGCCGCTCGCGCGGTGCCCTCGCCGGCCTCGGCGAACGTCACCAGGGTGGCCACCGCGACGAACCCGGCGAACCCCGACACCAGCGCGTACACCGGCACGAGCAGCCCGCCCGCGGCGGCGAAGGCCATCGCCACCCCGCGCGGGCCGACCACGTCGGACAGCCGCCCGGCGGGCAGCCCGGCGGCGAGCCCGACGGCCGCGGCGATCGTCATCCCCAGCCCGATCTCGCCGTCCGACAGTCCGACCGACAGCTTGAAGAACAGCACGCTCACCGTGACGAACAGGCCGCGGCCGAGGGAACGCAGGAGGGTGGCGTACGTGAGCGCGCGCACGGGCCCGCTCTCGGGGAGGAGTGACACGGCGGATCAGGCTACTGGTGCCGGGAAAGGTCCTTCTCGTCCGCCCCCGGACAGGAGGGGACGGGCTGGGCGGCCGGCGCGGGCTGGGAGGTCGCGTAGAGCACCCCGGCCGCCGCGGCGAGGCTGCCCAGCAGGATGAGGGCACCAAAGAGCAGCTTCGTGACCCTTGGTGAAAAGCTCCTCACATTTCGGTATCACAGCATATAAACGGCGCCCCCATCAGGCGTTCGCGGAAAGTGCCGTCCACGCGTCGGAGACGATGTCGCGCAGCGCCGCCCGCTCCGCCTTCCACCCCAGGTCGCGCTGGATGCGCGCGGACGAGGCCACCAGGACGGCCGGGTCCCCGGGCCGCCGGTCGCCGACGACGACCGGGATCTCGTGGCCGGTGACCTCGCGGCAGACCGAGATCACCTCCTGCACGCTGAACCCGGTGCCGCTGCCCAGGTTGTAGATCTTGTGCTCGCCCTCGGCGACCGCCTCCAGCGCCAGCAGGTGCGCCCGCGCCAGGTCGCCGACGTGGATGTAGTCGCGCACGCAGGTGCCGTCGGCGGTGGGGTAGTCGGTGCCGAAGACGCTCACCGAGTCGCGCTCGCCGGTGGCCACCTTGAGCACGTTCGGGATGAGATGGGTCTCGACCGTGTGGCGCTCGCGGAAGCGGCCGTAGGCGCCGGCCACGTTGAAGTAGCGCAGGCTCACCGCGCCGAGCCCGCGGACGCCCGCGTAGGCGCTCAGGGCGGTGTCCACGGCCAGCTTCGAGGCGCCGTAGGGGTTGGTCGGGCGCGTGGGGTCGTCCTCCTCGATGGGGGAGCGCTCGGGCTCGCCGTACGTGGCCGCCGTGGAGGAGAAGACGATCCGGCGCACGCCCTTGTCGCGCATCGCGTCGAGCAGGGCCAGCGTGCCGCCCAGGTTGCTCGCCCAATAGCGGCCGGGCTGCTGCACCGACTCGCCCACCAGGGACTTGGCCGCGAAGTGCAGCACGGCGTCCATGCCGTCGAGCGCGTCGTGGGCGTTCGTGATCGACTCGCGCACGAATGCGGCGCCCTCGGGCACCGCGTCCTCGTGGCCCGTGGACAGGTCGTCGAGCACGGTCACCTCGTGCCCCGCCTCCACGAGCTGCGCGGCGACGACGCTGCCGACGTACCCGGCGCCTCCGGTGACCAACAGCCTCATGTGTACTCCTGTTTACATATGTTTGATTTTGTACGGCTTGCCGTTCAGCATACGCGGGAAACCCGCCGAGTACGCTGCCAACCACCATGTTTGACACCCTCGCGGCGAACATCGCCCTGGTCCTGCTCTTCATCCTGGTCGGCGGGTTCTTCGCGGGCGCGGAGATCGCGATGGTCTCCCTGCGCGAGAGCCAGGTCCGCAAGCTGGCCGAGCGCGGCCGGAGGGGCGAGCGCGTGGCCAAGCTCGCCCGCGACCCCAACCGGTTCCTGTCGGCGGTGCAGATCGGGGTGACCGTCGCCACGATGCTCTCGGCCGCCTTCGGCGCCGACCGGCTCGGGATGGAGCTCGTCCCTGTGCTCGAACGCTGGGGGGTGCCGCACGCGGTCGCGCCCGTGCTCGGGCTCGTGCTGGTGACGCTGGCCATCTCGTACGTCTCGCTGGTGCTCGGCGAGCTGGCCCCCAAGCGGCTGGCCCTGCAGCGCACCGAGGGACTGTCGTTGTTCGTCGCGCCCTTCCTCGACCGGATCGCCGCCCTGTCGCGCCCGATCATCTGGATGTTGTCGAAGTCGACCGACCTGGTCGTCCGGCTGCTCGGCGGCAACCCGGAGGCCGACCGGGAGGAGGTCACCACCGAGGAACTGCGCGACATGGTCGTCGGGCACGCCGAGCTCACCGCCGACGAGCGCAAGCTCATCGCCGAGGTGTTCGCCGCCGGCAAGCGCCAGCTCCGCGAGGTCATGCTGCCCCGCACCGAGGTCGAGTTCATGGACGCCGAGACGCCGCTGGCCGAGGCCGCGAACCTGGCCGCCGCGCTCCCGCACTCCCGCTTCCCCGTGTACCGCGACTCATACGACGAGGTCATCGGTTTCGTGCACGTGCGCGACCTGCTCGACCCCCAGCTGATCGGCCGTACGGAGCCCATCAGCGCGGTCGTGCCGATCCGGCCCGCCAAGTTCGTGCCCGCCTCCAAGCGCCTGCTGAGCACCCTGAACGAGATGCGCGACGAGGGCCAGCACCTGGCCATCGTGGTCGACGAGTACGGCGGCACCGCCGGCATCGTCACCATGGAGGACCTGGTCGAGGAGCTGATCGGCGACATCAGGGACGAGTACGACGTCGAGGAGGACGTCGTCGTCCTGCCCGCCGGCGAGATCGAGATCGACGGCCTGACCAACCTCAACGACTTCGCCACCGAGACCGGCGTACGGCTGCCCGACGGCCCGTACGAGACGCTGGGCGGGTTCGTGATGGCCATGCTGGGGCACCTGCCCGCGGTCGGTGAGCAGGTGGAGATCCAGGGCTTCGAGCTGACCGTCACCGAGCTGGACGGCCGCCGGATCGCGCGGGTCAGGGTGAAACGCCGGGCCGCCGCCGAGTCGCCCCCCGACCAGGATTCCTGACACAATTGCCTGCTATGGCCAGACCTCGTGTTCTCTCCGGCATCCAGCCCACCGCGGACTCATTCCACCTGGGCAACTACCTGGGTGCGGTCCGTCAGTGGGTCACCATGCAGGAGACCCACGACGCCTTCTACTGCGTGGTCGATCTGCACGCGATCACCGTGCCGACCGAGCCCGCCGCGTTGCGCAGGCGCAGCCGGGTGGCCGCCGCGCAGCTCTTCGCCGCCGGCCTCGACGCCGAGCGCTCGACCGTCTTCGTGCAGTCGCACGTGCGCGAGCACACCGAGCTCGCCTGGATCCTGATCTGCCTCACCGGCATGGGCGAGGCCGCCCGGATGACGCAGTTCAAGGACAAGTCGGCCAAGTTCGGCGAGAGCGCGGCCAGCGTCGGGCTGTTCACCTACCCGATCCTGCAGGCCGCCGACATCCTGCTCTACCAGGCCAACGCCGTCCCGGTGGGGGCCGACCAGAAGCAGCACCTGGAGCTCACCCGCGACCTGGGCCAGCGCTTCAACCACCGCTTCGGCGACACGTTCACGCTGCCCGACCCGTACATCCTCAAGGAGGTCGAGAAGATCACCGACCTCCAGGACCCGACGGCGAAGATGTCGAAGTCCTCCTCCAGCCCGGCGGGCATCCTCGACGTCCTGGAGCAGCCGGGGCCGCTGCGCAAGAAGGTCATGCGCGCGGTGACCGACACGGGCTCGGAGGTGTTGTTCGACGAGGAGAACAAGCCGGGCATCTCCAACCTGCTGCGCATCCAGTCGGCGCTGACCGGCACGCCCATCCCCGACCTGGTCGCCCGTTACGCGGGCCAGGGCTACGGCACGTTCAAGAAGGACGTCGCCGAGGCGGTCGTGGAGACGTTCACGCCGATCCGCGAGCGCACGGAGAAGCTGCTGGCCGACGAGGCCGAGCTCGACCGCCTGCTGGCCGTCGGCGCCGAGCGCGCCGCCGCCGTGGCCCGGCGGACGATGGCCGAGGTCCGCGACCGGGTGGGCTTCCTGCCCAAGCTGTGACGCGAGAAGGGCGGCCGGCCTGCCGCCCTTCTTCCGGTCGTCACGGGCGCCGGTCGAGCGGGCGTACACGCAGGCGGGCGCGGAGCGCGGCCAGGCTCCGGCCGGTCAGCCGCACACCGCCCGACACGGCGGTCCACCCCGACCGTCCCCGGCTGAACGCCCAGCCGGGGAACTCGCGCATGGCCTCTTCCAGCAGGCGTTCCATGACGACGTCGGCACTCGGCGTTGTGGTCATGGACGCACAGTGCCACCCCGGACCCGCTCGGTGACGAACCGCGGCGACAGATCTCCCCGTTCGGCCGGACCGAACTCGGAGTTCGGTGGGCGGCCTCACACGTCGATGTTGTGGCGTTCGGCGAGGAATCGCACCTCCGGCGCCCACGACGGCCGCGCGCGGCGCACCAGCGAGCGCACCATCTCCCGCAACAGCAGCTTGTGGTCGAGCTCCTCGGGGCTCTCGCGCTCGATCCGCAGCAGGTAGACCAGGCTCGCGGCGTCGTCGCCCAGGTCTTCGCAGGCGCGGGCGACGTGGCACAGGTGCGTGGTGCGCCGCTCGATGGACGGGGTCCTGCGGATGTCGATGTCGTCGGCCAGGCGCAGCACGGCTTCGGGGTGACCGGTGTCGTTCTCGATGCTGGCCATGTGGATGGCGACGTTGGTCGGGCCGAAGAAGGCCAGGTCGTAGGCGTCGGAGTGGTCGTCGGCGCGGTCGGCGAGCCGGGCGGCGGTGCCGCGCACGGTCTCCCTGGCCTGCTCGTCGTCGCCGCCCCTGGCCGCGCTGATGGCGGCCAGCAGGTGCAGCGCGCCGAGCGCCTTGATGTGCCGTACGTCGCCGCCGGCCACATGGGGTTCGAGGATCTCGATGCCGCGCCGGGCCACGTCGTGGGCGATCTGGTGCATGTCGTCGGAGAGCATCGACTGGCCGAGGTTCCAGTGGGCCCAGGCGAGCATGAGCGGGTCGGCCGACTCCTCGGCGTAACGCATGGCCCGGTCGGCCGCCAGGTGCGCGAGATCCACCCGCTGGAGGTGCTTGAGCACCCCTCTGGCCAGCATGTACGCGTCGGTCGCCGTCCGGTAGGCCGCGGGGGTGCGCTCGGCCGCCAGGCTCTCGGCGTCGGAGACCAGCGAGGGCAGCGCGGCCATCAGGATCGAGTACCGGCGGGCCGAGGTGAACCAGGCGTTGCGCGCCGCCGCCACGCGTTCGGTCAGCTGCTCGGCGTCGGGCGGTTCGAGGTCGGGCTCGCCGGCGCGGCAGGCGAACAGGGCGCGCTCGATGTCGCGGATCTGCGGCCTGCTGGGTTCGTGGGAGTCGCGGGGGGTCTCGCCCAGGAGCACGGCGGTGCGTACGCCGAGCACCTTGGCGATCTCGCGGAGAAGGGGCAGCGAGGGGGTGCGTTTTCCGTGTTCGATCAGTTCGATGTGCCGGGTGGTGCAGCCGGACTGGGTCGCCAGCGCGGTCGTGCTCATGCCCCTTCGTTCGCGCTGGAGTCGCACCATCTGCCCGGTGCTGATTTCGGTCATGGGCGTGACGCCTCCTGGCTTGGTCCCAACACAGCACAGGCTAGGGTCAGCGGAGCGGCCCTGCCATGCGTTCCCCCTGGTCAGGAGGTATGTCGGCAAGCTCCCACGCCTTGGCTTTCACCAGGGTTTGCCCACTATTGGGGTGATCCGGAGTGATGGTCGCGCAGCCGTCCGAGCAGCCCGACGAGCTGGTCGCGCTCGGGGCCGGTCAGGGGCGCCAGCAGCTCGTCCTGGACGTCGTCCACCAGCCCGTCGAGCCGGGTGAGCCGGTCGCGGCCGCGCTCGGTCATGGAGATGACGTTGCGCCGGCGGTCGGCCGGGTCGGGCGCGCGCTCGACGAGGCCGCGGTCGGCCAGCTCGTTGAGCAGCGCCACCATGTCGCTGCGGTAGATGCCGGTGAGCCGGCTCAGCTCGGCCTGGCTGGCCGGGCCGGACTCGCGCAGCGCGACGAGCACCGCGTAGTGCCACTTGCGCGCGTCGGCGCCCGCGAGCCGGTCGCTGACCAGCCGGTCGGCCTGCATCGCGACGTGGGCCAGCAGCCGGCTCGGCAGGCCGCGCAGGCGGTCGGGGGCGGCCCGGTCGGCGGCGTCGGACATGTCGTGGCTCATGCCGGCGATCCTATCCCGTTGCGTTAGTCGCACTAACGATGTAACTTCGTTAGCGTCATAAACGTTAGTGCGACGAACGAAAGAGGCGTGTCATGCCTGTTGCCCAGGTGCTGGACTCGACCATGTACTACGAGGACCGGGGGGAGGGCGTGCCGATCGTCTTCCTGCACGGCAACCCCAACTCCTCCCACCTGTGGCGCAACGTGCTGCCCGGGGTGGGGGCCGGCCGGTTGCTCGCGCCCGACCTGATCGGCATGGGCCGCTCGGGGCGGCCCGACCTCGACTACAGCTTCACCGACCACGCCCGCTACCTCGACGCCTGGTTCGACGAGCTCGGCCTGGAGGACGTCGTGCTGGTCGGCCACGACTGGGGCGGCGCGCTGGCCTTCGACTGGGCGGCGCGGCATCCGGGCCGGGTGCGCGGGGTGGCCTTCTTCGAGACCATCGTGCGGCCGATGAGCTGGAGCGAGCTTGGCGAGGGGCCGCGCGCCCGCAGCGAGCTGATCAGGAGCGAGGCGGGAGAGCGGCTGGTGCTCGACGACGACTTCCTGGTGCGCACGGCGTACACGGGCGGGGTGCTGAACCCGCTGGGCGAGGAGGAGCTGCGGCCGTACCTGGAGGCGTACGCGACCAGGGAGAGCCGCCGGCCGCTGCTGCAGTGGGCGCGCTCGATCCCGCTCGACGGCGACCCGGCCGACGTGGCGCAGGCCGTCGAGCGCTACGACAAGTGGCTGGCGAACAGCGCCGACGTGCCCAAGCTGCTGCTCACCTTCGACTCCTCGCCGACCCTGCTGATCCAGGGCGAGGTGCTCGACTGGTGCGCCCGCACCATCTCGGCCCTGGAGATCGAGCACCTGGGCCCGGCGGGTCACCACGCCCCGGAGGACCAGCCGGAGGCCATCGCCGCGGCGATCCGCTCCTGGGCCGACCGCCACGCCCTGCGCGCGAACTGACGGGTGCGTCCGGCGGCCCGGCGGCCGGATCTGTGCGCGGGCCGGCGCAAGCGGCCGGGCCGGCGCAAGCGGCGGACCGGCGAAGACGGCTGGCTAGCGGAAGCGGCGGCGGCCGACGAGGGTGAGCACCTCGCGCAGGGCGTCGGCGGCGGCTCTGACGTCCGGCTCCGGCACCCCGGCCAGCACCTCCTCGTGGGCCCGCGAGGAGGCGTCGAGGGCCGCCAGGGCCACCCGGTGCCCCTCGGCCGTGAGCTGCACCCACCGGCTGCGCGCGTCGCCCGCGTTGGCCTCCCGCTCGACGTAACCCGCCGCCGTCAGGCGCTGGAGCACGTTGCTGGTGCCCCCCGAGGTGAGCAGCAGCGCCTTGGACAGCTCGCTCGGCTTCATCCGGTGCGGCGCCGGCGTACGGGCGAGCGCGGCCAGCACGTCGAACTCGGCGTAGGTCAGCCCCAGCTCGGCCAGCTCCGCCTTGATCGCCTGCTCGAAGACCAGGTGCAACCGGGACAGGCGCTTGCTCAGCTCCAGACCGGCGATCAGCGACGACGACAGCCCGGACTCCACCCAGCGCGGCACCATCGCGTCGATCTCATCCGGTTTCACGCCATCGAGGATACCCATCGGCAGATTGCTTTCTTAAAAGCTTCTCATTAAGCTTTTCGCCATGACAAAGACTCTGCTGATCAAGAACGGCACCGTGATCGACACCGAGCCCGAGCCCGTGGTGCTCGGCCAGGTGGACGTGCGCGTCGAGGACGGCGTGCTCGCCGAGGTGGGCCCCGGACTGCCCGACGTCCCCGGCGCCGAGGTGATCGACGCGACCGGGCGGATCGTGCTGCCCGGGTTCGTCGACACCCACCGGCACACCTGGCAGGCCGGCATCAGGGCGGTCGCCCCCGACGTCGCCTTCGACGGCTACCTGAGCCGCGTGCTCGGCGAGCTGGCCCCCGCCCACCGCCCGGCCGACGTCCATGCGGCCAACCTCGCCGGCGCGCTGGAGTGCCTCGACACCGGCATCACCACGCTGCTCGACTGGTCCCACATCCAGCTCTCGCCCGCCCACACCGAGGCCACCGTGCGGGCGCTGCGCGAGTCGGGGATCAGGGCCGTGCTCGGCTGGTGCCACGGGGGCCGGCCGGGCGATCTCGTCCGCGAGGGGCTGCGGGTGCACGAGGAGCACTTCGGCACGGGCGGCGGCCTGGTCACCATGGTCGTCGCGGCGCTCGGGCCGGAGATCGTGGCGGAGGAGCACGCGCTGGCGGAATGGCGGCTGGCCCGCGAGCTCGACCTGCCGGTCACCGTGCACATGGGCGTCGGCGGCCCGGACAGCGCCGCTCGCGGCCTGGCGTTCCTGGAGGCGAACGGCCTGCTCGGGCCGCGGACCACGTACGTGCACGCCAACAGCTACACCGACGACGACCTCAAGCGCGTCGCGGCCAGCGGCGGCAACGTGTCGGTCTCGCCGGTGGACGAGATGACGCTCGGCCTCGGTTACCCGGTCAGCGGGCGGGCCAGGGCGGCGGGCGCCCCGACCGGTCTCGGCATCGACACGGTGAGCTGCGCGCCGGGTGACATGTTCAGCCTGATGCGGGCGGCGTACCTGCTGGAGCGCGGCCGGCCGGACGGCGGCGGCATGGGCTTCACCACCCGCGACGTGCTGCGCATGGCCACCGTCGAGGGGGCCGAGGTGGTGGGGCTGGGCGACGTCGTCGGCTCGTTGCGGCCGGGCAAGCAGGCCGACCTGCAACTGCTGCGCACCGACACCCTCGGCATGGCGGCGGCGCACGACCCGATCGGCGCCGTCGTGCTCAACGCCGACCCGAGTGTCGTGGAAACCGTGCTGGTCGGCGGGCGTGTCGTCAAGCGGGATGGGCAGATGCTCCATCAGGATCTGGCGGCGGTCCTCGCGTCACTGGCAGAATCGGCCGACGCCGTGACCAGGTGATCGTTCGTCTCCGGCGGGCGGGGTGAGGGCGTGATGGCGAGTCTGAACGAGCGGATCGCGTCGCTGCGCGCCTGGGGCCGGACGACGCTCGACCACTGGCGGGTGCGCAGGCTGTGGATCGACCACCTGGTCCGGGCCGTGCGCCGCTACCAGCTCCAGGGAGGCGACCGGCTGGCCGGGTCGGTCACCTACTTCTCGTTCCTGTCCTTCTTCCCGCTGCTCGCGCTCGGGTACGCGGTGCTCGGCTACACCCTCGACGCCAGCAGCGCGACCAGGGAGGCGCTGGAGACCGCCATCAACGAACGGCTGCCCGGCATGGCGACCGACCTCAACCTGGAGCAGATCGCCGGCGCCCGCACGACGGCGGGCATCATCGGCCTCCTCGGCCTCCTGTACGCCGGGCTCGGCGCGATGGACGCGCTGCGCGCGGCGCTGCGCGAGATGTCGATGACCACCGTGCCGCCTCCCAACTACTTCCTCGGCAAACTGCGCGACCTGGTCTCGGTCATCCTGCTCGGGGCGACGCTGGTCGTGTCCACGCTGGTGTCCGGGGCCGCCACCACGGTCACGGACAAGGTGCTCGACCACGTCTTCGGCGCCGACTCGCCGCTCAGCACCGAGGCGTTCCGGATCTTCGTGGTGGTGGCGAGCGTTGTGGCCGACTGGGTGCTGTTCGTGATCCTGCTCGGCTGGGTCGCCAAGCCGGCCGAGCCGTTCAAGGTCATCGTCAGGGGCGCGCTGCTCGGCGCGATCGGGTTCGGGCTGCTCAAGCAGGTGGCGAGCCTGCTGCTCAGCACCACGCTCAGCAACCCCGTCTACGGCGCGTTCGCCGCCATCGTGGGGCTGCTGGTGTGGATGAACTTCTCGGCCAGGCTCGTCCTGCTGGCCGCCGCGTGGACGTCAACCACGGGGTTGTGCCCGCCGCCGTCCCCGTCGCCGATCCCGTCGCTCGGCGACCCGCTGGAGGTGCCGGCGTCCGACCCGGGCCAGGCGGCCGGCCCCGAGTGCCGGGGCACGACCCCGCACCCGACGTCGGAGCCCTGACCCGGCCCTGACCCGCCACCCGTTGGGTCAGAGGCGGGACCTGTTGCGCTTGCGGCGGATGCCGAAGCCGAGCCAGACCAGCCCGAACAGCAGGCCGCCGCCGATGACGGCCGAGCCGACCGTCCGGGTGGAGTCGGTCTGCTTGGAGGCCGCCGTGTCCAGCAGCGGCGGCTGGGCGGCCGGCGTCACCCGCGACACCGGCCCCGACGCCTGCGGCGCGGCCCGCACCTGGTCGGGGACCGGCTCGACGAGCTGCCCGACGGGGGTCGCCTTCCCCCTGACCGTGAAGCCCCAGTCGAGCAGCTTGGCCACCTCGTCCCAGAAGTAACCCTCGTGCCGCATGATCGTGACGAGGATCGTGTGGCCGCCGCGGGTGGCCGCGCCGACGAAGCTGCCCTGCGCCTTGGACGTCCAGCCGTTCTTGACGCCGATCATGCCCTGGTAGCGCCAGAGCAGCTTGTTGTGGTTGCTGATCTCGTAGTAGTCCTTGGGCGCCGGAAACTTGGCAACCTTTGTACTGATATATCGCCGGAAATCGGGGTTTGCGAGGCCGGCGCGGGCGATGAGTGCCAAGTCGTACGCCGAGCTGCTCTGCCCGGGTTTGTCCAGGCCACTCGGGGTCTTGGCCACCGTGTCGTACGCCTGCAGCCGCTTGGCCTCGGCGTTCATGTCGCGCATGGTCTGGGCCACGCCGCCGTTCGTCTCGGCCAGGGCCATGGCCGCGTCGTTGCCGGAGGACATCATCAGCGCCCGGAACAGGTCGTCGACCTTGTACGTCATCTTGGGCGTCAGCCCGACCGCCGTGCCCTCCTGGTTGCAGGCGTTCTGGCTCGGCCGGACCCTGCGGTTCTTGTCGAGCTTCGGCAGCAGCGTCAGCGCCGTGAGCGTCTTGAGGGTGCTCGCCGGCAGGTAGCGGCCGTGCGCGTCCTTCGCGGCGAGCACCTGACCCGTCTCCACGTCCGCGATGACGTAGGAAGTAGCCTTGCTCTCAGGGGGCGCCTTGACGCCCTTGGGTTGCACCAGCCCACGGCTTCCCAGCGCGTCACCGCCGACGGGTGTCGCCGGGGCGGCGGATGCGGTCCCGCTCGTGAGCGTGACCGCGGCGAGAAGTGCCGTAACCGGCACAAATTTCGTCCACATGGCGGTCTCAGCGTAGCTCCGTGTGAATGCCCATGTGGCGACACATTCCCCGGATGATCCGCCTTCGATACTGGAGAGATGACCATGTCACCAAAGATCGCCGGTTTCCTCGTCATCCTCGGCGTGTTCATGATCGTCGAGTGGATCAACCTCGGGTTTAACTTGGCCGACGGACATCCCACCGGCTTCTACGTCGTGCACGGGATCCTGATCGGGGTCAACGTGATCCTCGGTGCGGTGCTGGCGGTGATCGGGTGGCGCGGACTGCGTGAGGCGGGGATCAGGCGTCGCAGAGAAGGCGGCGGGTGAGCGCGTGCAGCTCGTCGGCCTCCTCGCGTGAGTCGCCGATGGAGGTGAAGCCCAGCTTGCCGTACTCGGGGATGGCGCCGAGCAGGTGGAAGACGTTGCCCGTGCGCCGGTCGGCGTCGAAGCCGATGCCGAGCCGCCGGGCGGTGCGCATGACCTCGCCCGGCGTGCGGCCACGCAGGCAGGAGGAGGAGCAGTTGTCGGTCGCGGTGTAGTACTTGGGCTGGTCCCCGGCCATGAGGAGGCCGGTGGCCGGGTCGTACCTGGCCCCGGTCGTCAGCACCACCGCGCCGTACGGGTGCGTCGTGCCGCCGATCCGCAGGTTGATCTCGCACAGCAGCGCGGCGTAGCCGGCGTCGGCCTTGAGGGCGAAGAAGTCCATGCCGAACAGGCCGACCACGCCCCGCTCGGCCAGGATGGCGGCGATGCGCTCGGCCGACTCGCCCACCTCGTGCCGGTACTCGGGGGCGGCGGGGAACGTGCAGCCCTGGTAGACGTCGTTGTTGGGGCCGCCGAGCACCTGGTCGTGCGTGGCCAGCACGGCGGCGTGCCCGCCGGGCGTGATTCGGGCCAGGGCGCTCGGGTAGTAGAGCGGGCGATGTTCGATGAACTCCTCCACCACCGCGCCGCGTTCCCTGATCTTCGTCGTGAAGCTCGTCCAGGTCTCCCCGGCCGCCGAAAATCGGGTCAGCGAGCGGTCGGCCTTGTCGACGATGGCGTTGCCCAGGCCCGAGTAGCCGTCGTTGAGCTTGACGATCACCCGTTCGCCGGGGAGCGAGTCGATGGCCTCGTCGATCGCGATGATGCTGTGCACGTCGCCGAAACCGCGCGCCATGGGCACGCCGGCCTCGTGCCCGACCTCGCGGGCGCCGCTCTTGGAGCCGTAGTAGGCCAGCGCGGTGGCGGGTCCGTAGATGGGGACGTTGAGTGACGCGGCCAGCTCCTCCTCGGTCTCGCTGAGGACGAACGGCACCAGCCAGGTGTCGGCGTCGATCGCCGACCGTAACCGGTCGAGGACGTCGGGTCGGCGCAGCAGCGTCCGGGTGAGGGGTTGCGACCAGGGCTCGTCGAGGCTGATGAGCTCCAGGCGCTTGGCGGCGTCGTCCGGGTCAGGGAGGAAGCCGAGGTAGTAGTCGATGATGTCGGGATCGATCGGAGCGGAGGAGAGGTAGATCACCTTGACCCCGGGTTCCCGGAGCGTCAGGAGGAGGAAGAGCAGGCGCTCCTCGTACGATCGGGCTGCCGTGATGCGGCGCAGCTCGTCCTGCGGCAGGGAGAGCGAGGGTACGACCACCAGGGTCCCCTCGCTCGGCTCGAAGATGCTCAACCCGGCATACTTCTCCCCGAACGGGATATTAGTGATCATATAGCGAGTGAAACACGCATTCTTCACAAATGCAGCAAGCGCCAAAGTGTCATGACCATGACAGAAGGTGACAGGATTCGAAATCGGTGAGCACGTTTGGAAGTGGCGACATCGGGTCACCATCTAATGATCCCTTGTGACTATTTTCCGGATCAGGTAGGCATGTGCGGAACGTGACCACCTGCGGTTACGGGCATGCCGTCGGCCAACTTTTGGTGTATCTGTCGGCGCGAGGGCGCACGGGAGCGATAAAGTCAGAAGCATCGCCACCGGGCTCGCGGCTTACCGTCGTGCACCCGGGCTGCTGCGACCGATGAACGCGAAGCCCGTGCTGACGATCTCGCACCGAAACCTACGGGTGTGGCTTTTGTTTCGCCGAACGGCCGCCTCAACCAGGTGGCTGCCGCAGGATGGACTTTTTCGAGAGCGTCATGAGCCGCCGTCCGTGCGTGGGACGCGCGGCCTCGACGGGATGGATGGTGACATATGCGGGGACGTGAGCTGCGGGGAGAGCTGGACGCGTTCCTGGCGGAGATCGAGCAGGAGCTGGTGGCGTTCCGTCGCGACCTTCACATGCATCCTGAGCTGGCCTTCGCCGAATACCGCACGACCCAGCGCATCGCCGACCGGCTGACCGCCGCAGGGCTGACGCCCTCGGTGCTGCCGCGCGGCACCGGTCTGATCTGCGACGTGGGCAGCGGCGACGGGCCGACCATCGCGCTGCGGGCCGACATCGACGCGCTGCCGCTCCAGGACGAGAAGGACGTGCCCTACCGCTCCACCGTCCCCGGCGCGTGCCACGCCTGCGGGCACGACGTGCACACCACCGTTCTGCTCGGCACCTCGCTCTTCCTGGCCCAGCAGGCCGCGGCCGGGCTGCTGCCCGGCCGGGTGCGGCTGATCTTCCAGCCCGCCGAGGAACTGCCCGGCGGCGCCCTTGAGGTCATGGCCCACGGCGGCATCAGCGGCGTCGACCGCATCTTCGGCCTCCACTGCGACCCGCGCGTCGACGTCGGCCAGCTCGGTCTGCGGAGCGGCCCGATCACCTCGGCCTGCGACAAGATCGTGGTCAGGGTCTCCGGTCCCGGCGGCCACACCGCCCGTCCCCATCTGACGGCCGACCTGGTCTTCGCCCTGGCCAAGATCCTCACCGAGCTGCCCGCCGCGCTCTCCCGCCGGATCGACCCGCGCTCCTCGCTCAGCCTCGTCTGGGGCCGGGTCGAGGCGGGCTCGGCGGCCAACGCCATCCCCGACGACGGCATCGCCGAGGGCACGATCCGCTGCCTCGACGAGAACGCCTGGCACGCCGCCCCCGACCTGATCAAGGCCCTGCTGGAGTCCGTCGCCGGCGCGTACGGCGTCGAGGCCGTCATGGACTACACGCGCGGCGTGCCGCCGGTCGTCAATGACGAGGTCAGCGTCGAGATGCTGGCCGAGGCGGCCGAGCGGGCCCTCGGGGCCGGCGCGGTGGTGCCCACCCAGCAGTCGCTCGGCGGCGAGGACTTCGCCTGGTACCTGGAGTCGATCCCCGGCGCCTTCGCCCGGCTCGGCACGCGCTCGCCCGACGGCGTCACGTACGACATCCACCAGGGCACCTTCGACGTCGACGAGAAGGCGATCGCGATGGGCGTGCGGGTGATGGCCGCCACCGCGCTGACCGCGCTGTGGGACGTCGGCCCGATCGACTCCATCAGCAACGCCATGGCCTGAGCGCCGCTCCGACGGCCCGCCGCGTCGCGCGGCGGGCCGTCGGCACGTCAGCCGAGCCTGCCGAACACCACCGGCAGCCGCAGGGACGAGTGTCCCGGCGACACGGTGACCCGGGTGCCCGCCGGATAACGCAGGGTGTAGTCGCGGTCGGTCGAGATGATCACCAGGCCCAGCCGGTGGCCCTTCTTGAACAGGTAGTCCTTGGGCTGGAAGTCCCAGGTGAAGGTGTACTCCTTGCCGGGGCGCAACGGTTCGGTGCGGTCGGCGCGGTGGCGGTTGCGCACGTCGAGCCACCCCCTGGAGACGATCTTGTACGCGGTCGTCGCCGTGCCGAGCCGCCTGAGCGTCGTGCAGCCGGTGTCACCCGGGACGCCCTCGCCGTAGCAGTAGCTCTGGCCGGTCGACAGCAGGGTGCCGTCCGGGCGCACGTCGGTGCCGTAGTCCACCAGCAAGGCCGTCAGGTACGGCGAGGCGCCGTCCTTGAACGAGGCCCGCACGGAGACCGTCGGCGTGCCGGAGATGCGCACGTCGGCGGGCAGCTCGCCGGTCCGGTACGCCAGCCGGTTCGGGTCCGGCCCGGTCGCCTCCACCAGTTGCTCGGCCGTCCGCGCGCTCTGGTCCACGAAGGACTCCGCGGGCGACAGCGGCCGGGGCAGCAGGCCGAGCCGTTCGCCGGCGGCCGGGTGCAGCGCGACCGTGGTGGCCCCGGGCAGCGGCCAGGAGGCGTGCTGCTGCCACTCGCCGACGCCGATCTCCACGTCGGCCTGCGGCTCGCGCATGATGCCCGAGTCGATGCCCTGCAGCCAGTAGTCGAACCAGCCGTGCAACTGGCGCAGCCACTCGGCGGTGCGCAGGTTGAAGGGGTTCATGTGGGTGCCCTGGTGCAGCCAGATCTTGCGCGGCACGTGCCGCTCGGCCAGGGCGTACCACCATTGGGCGAACTGCTTGGTCTTGACGTTCCAGTCGTTGAGGCCGTGCACGAGGAAGACGCTGGCCTTCACCTTGTCCACGTCGTTGAGGTAGTTGCGGGCGTCCCAGAGGGGGCCGTAGTCGCCGGTGATCCGGTCCTGGCTCGCGGTCAGCGCGTCCATCTTGGCGCCGCAGACCTCGAAGCCGCGGTCCCTGGTCAGCACGAACTTGGCCAGGACGTCCAGGTCCTCGCCCTGGTAGCCGCCGGGGGCCAGGACGCCGCCGTTGGCCCGGTAGTAGTCGTACCAGCTGGAGATGGCGGCGATCGGCACGATCGTCTTCAGGCCCTCGACGCCGGTCGAGGCGACGGCGTTGGGCAGGGTGCCGTTGTAGGAGACGCCGATCATGCCGACCTTGCCGGTGGACCAGGTGGCGCTGACCTCGTTGCCGTCGGCGTCGAAGCCGCGGGCGCGGCCGTTCAGCCAGTCGATGGCGGCCTTCGGGCCGGCGGTCTCGTTCCGGTCGCCGGTGGACGGGCAGCCGGTGGCACGGGCGCTGCCGACGTTCTCGACCAGGGCGATGGCGTAGCCGCGGGGCACGAAGTAGTTGTCGTAGTAGCCGTCGAAGGGCTCGCCGGCGAGCTTGTTCGACAGGGACTTCAGGGTGGGCAGCGGGTTGCCGTTCGCGTCGACGTCCACCGGGTGGTTGGGCACGTCGTTGCCGGGGGCGTAGTAGGGGCTGGCCTCCATGATCACCGGGACCTTGAGGCCCTGGTCGGTCTCCTTGGGGCGCAGGATGTCCATGGCGACGCGGTCGGGCTGCCCGTCGTCGTCGCTGTCGGTCCCGGCCACCTCGACGAAGACCGTCTGCTTGACGGCGTCGGCGCGGGAGAAGACGGGCTGGGTGGCGTGGTTCTCGATCTTGAGGGTAGGGGTGGCGGCCGTCGCCGGGGCGGGCCCGCCCAAGGTCACGGCGAGGATCGCGACCAGCGGGACGGCCAGTGTCTTCCAAGGCTGCATACGGGGCTCCGATACGAAATTTCCACCGTTGATCGGAATCTCTGCCATGATCGACCGCTCGGCAAGGGCCCCTTCCATACCAAACTTGGGCAAAACTTTCCGCAGGCCGTCCCAAGTGCCTGAACCCAGATTCAGGTCACGGACGCGCTTGATGTCGATAACGGAGCGGTTGCGACCCTGTGTGCCGGTTTGGTCTGCCCTGGTCAAGCAACTATCTTCCGTGCAGGTGCCGTACGTTTCTTCGCGCCTGCGATGAAGTTCGACGGCGGAGGAAATGGAAGGAGTCGCCTTGCTCGGCAAGCGATTCAGCAGGATTGCCGTCGGCTCGGTAGCCGGCGTCATGCTCATGGCGGCCGCGGCCTGCGGCGGCGGCGATGGTGGCGGCACCTCGGCGAGCACGCAGCCGAGCTCCGGCGCGGGCAGCGAGGCGCCCAAGGGCGGCCTGAAGGTCGGCCTGACGTTCGACGTCGGCGGCCGCGGCGACAAGTCGTTCAACGACGCCGCCTACGCCGGCCTGGAGAAGGCCAAGACGGAGCTGAACGCCGACATCAAGGAGCTCAGCCCGGCGGCCGACGGCTCCAACCGCGGCGACCTGCTGCGCCAGCTCGCGGACGCGGGCTACAACCCGATCGTCGCCGTCGGCTTCGCCTACGGCGACGACGTCAAGAAGACCGCCGCCGAGTACCCCGACGTGCAGTTCGCCATCGTCGACTCGGCCTCCAACGCCCCGAACGTCACCGGCCTGCTGTTCGCCGAGGAGCAGGGCTCCTACCTGGCGGGCGTCGCCGCGGCGACCAAGTCGAAGGCCGGCCACGTCGGCTTCGTGGGCGGCGTCGAGAACGACCTGATCAAGAAGTTCCAGGCGGGCTTCGTGATGGGCGCCAAGTCGGTCAAGCCGGACATCAAGATCGACATCAAGTACCTCACCCCCGACGGTGACTTCTCCGGCTTCAAGGCCCCCGACAAGGGCAAGGTCGCGGCCGAGAAGATGTACCAGGACGGCGCGGACATCGTCTACCACGCCGCCGGCGACTCCGGCCTCGGCGTGTTCCAGGCGGCGGCCGCGGCCAAGAAGAAGGCCATCGGCGTCGACTCCGACCAGCGCCAGACGGTCAAGGAGACCGACCTCCAGTCGGTCATCATGACCTCGATGCTCAAGCGCGTCGACGTCGGCGTCTTCGAGTTCGTCAAGGCCTTCCAGGGCGGCGCCAAGGGCGGCAGCAACACCGTCTACGACCTCAAGGTCGACGGTGTGGGCCTGTCCACCACCGGTGGCGAGATCGACGACATCAAGGACAAGCTCGACGCTGCCAAGAAGGACATCGTCGACGGCAAAATCACGGTTCCGTCCAAGCCGTAATCTGGGTAGGAACGGACGACCGAGGGCCCGGAGTCCCCACTTCGGGCCTTCTGGCTATCCGCCCCGTCCGCCCCCCATGCTCTAGGAGAGGCGAAATGAGCTCGGACACCCTCGCCGCGGTGCAACCCGCCGTAGAGCTGGAGGGCATCACCAAGCGTTTCCCCGGCGTCGTCGCCAACCACGACATCCGCATCACCGTCGAACCCGGCACGGTCCACGCGATCGTCGGGGAGAACGGCGCGGGCAAGTCGACCCTGATGAAGATCCTCTACGGCATGCAGAAGCCGGACGAGGGCACGATCAGGGTCAACGGCCGGGAGGTCAGCTTCCGCACCCCCAGCGACGCCATCGACGTCGGCATCGGCATGGTCCACCAGCACTTCATGCTGGCCGACAACTTCACCGTGCTGGAGAACATCGTCCTCGGCGCCGAGCCCACCAGGGCC
Source organism: Nonomuraea sp. NPDC049637 (assembly GCF_040675235.1). Taxonomy (NCBI): domain Bacteria; kingdom Bacillati; phylum Actinomycetota; class Actinomycetes; order Streptosporangiales; family Streptosporangiaceae; genus Nonomuraea; species Nonomuraea sp. NPDC049637. Next base: position 18,964 of record NZ_JBFAOM010000012.1, on the reverse strand, counting down.
GGCCTGCTCGACAGCGGCAGGGCGCGGGCCCGCATCGCCGAGCTGGCCAGCAGCCACGGCCTGCGCGTCGACCCCGACGCGCTGGTGGAGGACCTCGGCGTCGGCGACCGCCAGCGGGTGGAGATCCTCAAGGTCCTCTACCGCGGCGCCCGCATCCTCATCCTCGACGAGCCGACGGCGGTCCTCGTGCCGCAGGAGGTCGAGGAGCTGTTCGAGAACCTGCGCGAGCTCAAGGCCGAGGGCCTGACCGTCATCTTCATCTCGCACAAGCTCGACGAGGTGCTGAACATCGCCGACGCGATCACCGTGATCCGCCGCGGCACCACCGTCGCCAGCGTCCACCCCGCCGAGGTGACCGCCCGCCGGCTCGCCGAGCTGATGGTCGGCAGCGAGCTGCCCACACCGGAGACCCGCGAGTCCACCGTGCGCGAGAGCGTCACGCTGAGCGTGTCGCGGCTGACGATGGAGGCCGACGGCTTCCGTCCCGTCCCCCGGGGCACCTCCGCCGACCTGTACGTCGACAAGCTGCGCGAAGAGGGCAAGCGCCTGATCCTCGACGACGTCTCCTTCGACATCCACGCGGGCCAGATCCTGGGCGTCGCCGGCGTCGAGGGCAACGGGCAGTCGGAGCTGATCGAGGCGATCATGGGCATGCGTCCCGCCCACGGCACGATCACCCTCGGCGGCGTGGACATCAGCGCCTGGTCCACGCTGAGGCGCAGGGAGGCCGGCATCGGCTACATCCCCGAGGACCGTCACCGGCAGGGCCTGCTGCTGGAGGCGTCCCTGTGGGAGAACCGGGTGCTCGGCCACCAGACCAGGCCCCCGGCGCGCAGCGGCATCTGGGTCGACCGCCGCGCCTCCAAGGCCGACACCGAGCGCATCGTCAAGGAGTACGACGTGCGCACCCCCAGCGTGGACACCCTGGCCCTGGCCCTGTCCGGCGGCAACCAGCAGAAGCTGATCGTCGGACGCGAGATGAGCGGCGAGCCCTCGTTCCTCATCGCCGCCCACCCCACCCGCGGCGTGGACGTCGGCGCCCAGGCCGCCATCTGGGACCACCTGCGCAACGCGCGGGCCGCCGGCCTGGCCGTGCTGCTGATCTCGGCCGACCTCGACGAGCTGATCGGCCTGTCCGACACGCTCAGGGTCATCCTGCGCGGCCGGCTCGTGGCCGAACTCGATCCTTCCGACGTCACGCCCGAGCGGCTTGGCGGTTACATGACCGGCGCCATCGCCGGCACTGAGGAGACGTGATGCCCGCCGGGCTCAACCGGGCGCTGCTCACCGTCGCAGGCGCCGTCGTCGCCATCGTCCTGGCGATCGCGATCTCCAGCGTGGCGATCATCGCGGCGGGCGCCAGCCCGATCGACGCGTTCGCCGCCTTCTTCGACTTCGGGTCGACCGAGCGCGTGGTGTCCAACAGCATCGCGACCTTCCTCAACAGGGCGGTGCCGCTGTTCATCGCGGGTCTCGCGGTGGCGGTCGGCTTCCGCATGAACCTCTTCAACATCGGCGTCGAGGGCCAGTACCGGATCGCGGCCATCTGCGCGGCCTTCATCGGCTCGACGTTCACCGCGCCGAAGCCGATCCAGATCCTGGTGATCATCGTCGTCGCGGCGGTCGTGGGCGGCGCGTACGCGCTGATCCCCGCGATCATGAAGGTGACCCGCGGCGTCAACGAGGTCATCTCCACGATCATGCTCAACTACATCGCGATCGCCCTCTCCTCCTACCTGGTCCGCGGCCCGTTCACGGGTGAGCGGGCCGCCGGCCAGCTCACCACGACCACGCCGCAGCTGCCCGAGTCGGCCATGTTCCCCAACCTGAACTTCGTCTTCGACTGGTTCGGGCTGCCGGCGCCCACCCGCGGCGGCGGCGTGTGGGGCTTCCTGCTCGTGGCCGCCGTGCTCGGCATGGTGGTCTGGGTCGTGCTGGAGCGCACCCGCTTCGGCTTCAACGTCAAGGCCAGCGGGCTCAACGGGCCGGCCGCCTTCGCCTCGGGCGTCAACCCGAAGAAGATGGTCATCGCGGCCATGGTGCTGTCCGGCGCGATCGCGGGGCTCATCGGCCTGCCCGAGATCCTCGGCGACAAGGGCGCCTTCAACTCCAACTTCACCGCCGGTCTCGGCTTCCTCGGCATCGCGGTGGCGCTGCTGGGCAGGAACAAGCCCGTCGGCATCGCGATCGCCGCGCTGCTGTTCGCCTTCCTCGACCGGGCGCAGGGCGCGCTGCAGATCGCGGACGTGCCGTCGTCGGTCATCACGATCATCCAGGGCGTCATCGTCCTGCTGGTGGTCATCGCGAACGAGGTGACCAACCGCATCGCCATGCGGCTTGAGGAGCAGCGGGCCGCCCGGCAGCTCGACACGAACAGACCGGTTGAGGTGGCAGCATGAGCAGGGTCGGCAAATACCATCTGGCGCTGCTCGGCGTCGCCGCGCTCATCCTGCTGCTGTCGCTGGTGCGGATCATCTCCGGCCAGGACGACCTGACCTCCTCCGGCACGTTCAACGCGGCGCTGCTGCTCGCGGTGCCGATCGGCCTGGCCGGTCTGGGCGGCCTGTGGGCCGAGCGGGCCGGCGTGGTCAACATCGGCCTCGAAGGCATGATGGTGCTCGGCACCTGGTTCGCCGGCTGGGCCGGATACCAGTGGGGCGCCGTGGCCGCGCTGGTCGCCGGGCTGCTCGGCGGCGCGCTCGGCGGGCTGATCCACGCGATCGCGACCGTCACGTTCGGCGTCGACCACATCATCAGCGGCGTCGCCATCAACCTGCTCGGCCCCGGCATCACCCGCTTCCTGTCCGAGGTCCTCTACGGCGAGGGCACCTCGGCCAGCGCGAAGGGCGCCGGCATCACCACCTCGCCGGCGATCAGCTCGGGTGCGCCCGAGGTGAGCCTGCCCGTGTTGTCGTCCGGTCCCGACCTGCTCGGCAAGCTGGAGAGCACCCACTGGTTCCTGCTCTCCGACCTGGCCGGCATCCTGCGCGGGCTCACCCACGACGTGAACGCGCTGGTCATCCTGGCCGTGCTGCTGCTGCCGGTGACGTACCTGGTGCTCTGGCGCACGTCGTTCGGGCTGCGGCTGCGGTCGGCGGGGGAGAACCCGTGGGCGGCCGAGTCGCTGGGCGTGAACGTCTACCGGATCAAGTATCTGGCGGTCGTCATCTCCGGCGCGTTCGCCGGGCTCGGCGGCGTGTTCCTGGTGTTCGTCTCCAACAAGTACGTCGAGGGCCAGACCCAGGGACGCGGCTTCATCGGCCTGGCGGCCATGATCTTCGGCAACTGGCGGCCCGGCGGGCTCGCGGCCGGCTCGTCCCTGTTCGGCTACGCCAGCGGCCTGCAGCTGCGCAGCTCCGGCGAGACCAACGCGGTCACCACGTTCTTCCTGTTCGGCGCGCTGCTGCTGGTGGTCTACCTCGCGCTGCAGATCCGCAGGCTGGTCGCGCCGAGCCAGCCGGCCGAGATCGTGGCCAGGGGCGTCAAGGACTACACCGTGATCGCCGCCGCGGCGGTGGGCGCGCTCCTGCTGTTCTGGCTCTGGCGGACCGTGGAGACGCTGCCGGGCGAGTTCGTCTTCATCACGCCACACGTGCTCACGCTGCTCGTGCTCCTGGTCGCCTCGCAGCGTCTGCGGATGCCGAAGGCCGACGGCGTACGCTTCCGTCGGGGGGATCAACATTGAACATCGATTGGGACGGCCTGCGCGCCGAGGCCGCGACGGCCATGCGCAACGCCTACGCGCCGTACTCCAAGTTCCCGGTGGGGGCGGCGGCGGTCGTCGACGACGGCCGGATCGTCACCGGCTGCAACGTCGAGAACGCCTCGTACGGGCTCGGCCTGTGCGCCGAGTGCGGCCTGGTGTCGGCGCTGCAGATGTCGGGCGGCGGCCGGCTGGTGGCCTTCACCTGCGTGGACGGCCACGGCGAGCTGCTCATGCCGTGCGGGCGCTGCCGTCAGCTCCTGTACGAGTTCGGCGGGGAGAACCTGCTGGTCGAGACCGTCGACGGCCCCAAGCGCATGGCGCAGATCCTGCCGTACGCGTTCGGCCCCGACGACCTCAGCAGGAGCTCGTGACCATGGACGCCATCGAGGTCATCCGCGCCAAGCGCGACGGCGGCGAGCTCACCACCGCCCAGATCGACTGGGTGATCGCCGCCTACACCCGCGGTGACGTGGCCGACGAGCAGATGTCCGCCCTGGCCATGGCCATCCTGCTCAACGGCATGAACCGGCGCGAGATCGCCGACTGGACGCAGGCCATGATCCGGTCAGGCGAGCGCATGGACTGGTCGATGCTCGACCGGCCCACGGCCGACAAGCACTCCACGGGCGGCGTCGGCGACAAGATCACGCTGCCGCTGGCGCCGCTGGTGGCCGCGTGCGGGGCGTACGTGCCGCAGCTGTCCGGGCGCGGGCTCGGGCACACCGGCGGCACCCTGGACAAGCTGGAGTCCGTCCCGGGCTGGCTGGCCTCGCTCTCCAACGACCAGATGCTGCACGTCCTGCGCACGGCGGGCGCGGTGGTCTGCGCGGCGGGCTCCGGGCTGGCCCCGGCCGACAAGAAGCTCTACGCGCTGCGCGACGTCACCGGCACGGTCGAGTCGATCCCGCTGATCGCCTCGTCGATCATGTCGAAGAAGATCGCCGAGGGCACCGGCTCGCTGGTGCTCGACGTGAAGGTGGGCTCCGGGGCGTTCATGAAGACGACCGAGAGCGCCCGCGAGCTGGCCGAGACCATGGTCGCGCTCGGGAGCGACGCGGGCGTGCGCACGGTCGCCCTGCTGACGGCCATGGACCGGCCGCTCGGCCGGGCGGTGGGCAACGCGCTGGAGGTCGAGGAGTCGATCGAGGTGCTGGCCGGCGGCGGGCCGTCCGACGTGGTCGAGCTGACCGTACGGCTGGCGCGCGAGATGCTGGCGGCGGCCGGGGTCTCCGGCAAGGACCCGGCCGACGCGCTGCGCGACGGCTCGGCCATGGACGCGTGGCGGCGGATGATCTCCGCCCAGGGCGGCAATCCCGATGCGGTCCTGCCGCGGGCGGCCGAGAGCATGACGGTGGCGGCGCCGTCGTCCGGCGTGCTGGCCCACCTCGACGCGTACGCAGTGGGGCTGGCCGCCTGGCGGCTCGGCGCCGGACGGGCGCGCAAGGAGGACCCGGTGTCGTTCGGGGCCGGGATCGTGCTGCACGCCAAGCCCGGCGACCTGGTGCGCGAGGGCCAGCCGCTGCTGACGTTGCACGCCGACGAGACGGCCAGGTTCGAGCGGGCGCTGGACGCGCTGGACGGCGGCTACGAGGTCGCCGAGTCGGGGCGCGAGCTGCTGCCCCTGGTCATCGACCGCATCGGCTGACCACCGGAAGCACTTCTGCGCGGCGGCCGGACCCCTGCCCGGGGACGGCCGCCGCCGCTTCTCCCCGGCCGCGTACCGGCTAGGTGGTGACGGCGGGGACCTCGGGCACGTCGGTGAAGACGCCCGCGAGCACGGCGCGCTGCGTGGGCAGCGCCTCGGTGTACCGGGCGCGCCCCTCGTCGGTGATGCAGACGAACACGCCCCGGCGGTCGGAGTCGCACGTGCCGCGGGTGACGAGCCCGCTCTTCTCCAGCCTGGCCACGACCCTGGACAGGGCGCTCTGGCTCAGGTGGACCTCTTCGCAGAGCTCCTGGATGCGCAGCTTCCTGTCGTGGTGGACGATCCGGTCGAGCACCTCGAACTCGCTGGGCCCGAGCCCGTGCTGCTCGCCCAGCTCCCGTTCCAGCGCGCACATGGCCTTCGCGTGTTTGGCCAGGACGTAATGCCAGGTCTCGACCACGAACTCCTCGTCCATGTCGCGGAGGTTACCATCTCGAGAAGATTCATGCAACGGCATTAAATGCACTTGCATTAGATGCTGGTGCATGTATTGTTCTGACCCATGTCCTCTTCCTCATCCCGTTGGGGCGCGCTCGCCGTGCTCTGTGCAGTGATCTTCCTTGACGCCCTTGACGTCTCCATGGTCGGTGTCGCCCTGCCGGCCATCCAGCACGATCTGGGCCTCAGCACGTCTTCCCTGCAGTGGGTGGTCAGCGGCTACGTGCTCGGCTACGGCGGTCTTCTGTTGCTCGGGGGCAGGACCGCCGACCTGCTCGGGCGGCGCAGGGTGTTCCTGGTCGCTCTGGGCGTCTTCGCCGTCGCGTCGTTGCTGGGTGGTGTCGTGGACGACGGGGGCCTGCTGATCGCCGCCCGGTTCGTCAAGGGTGTGGCCGCCGCGTTCACCGCGCCCGCCGCTTTGTCGATCATCACCACCACGTTTCCCGAGGGCCCGGAGCGCAACAAGGCGTTGAGCATCTTCACCGCCTGCGGCGCGAGCGGCTACTCGCTCGGCCTCGTGCTCTCCGGCCTGCTGACCGAGATCGGCTGGCGGTGGACGCTCCTCATGCCGGTGCCGGTCGCGGTCATCGCGCTGGTCGCCGCGTTGGCGGTGCTGCCGAAGGGCCGGGAGGAGCGGGCCGAGGGCGGCCACGACCTCGTCGGCGCCGTGCTGATCACCGCCTCGATGCTGCTGCTGGTCTTCACCGTCGTGCAGGCTCCCGAGGCCGGTTGGGCCTCGTTCCAGACGATCGGCTCGCTGGTGGCCGTCGCGGTGCTGCTCGGCCTGTTCGTCTTCACCGAGCTGCGGATGAAGCACCCGCTGGTGCGGCTCGGCATCCTGCGCTCGGGGCACATCGTCCGGGCCAACCTGGGGCTGCTCATCCTGATGGGCTCGTACGTGGCCTTCCAGTTCGTGGCCATGCAGTACTTCCAGAACCTGCTCCACTGGTCGGCGCTCGGCACCGCCCTGGCGTTCCTGCCCGCCGGCCTGCTCGTCGCGGTCAGCTCGACCAAGATGGGCGACTTCGCCGACAGGTTCGGCACCGGCAAGCTGATCGTCATCGGCGCCGCGGCCCTGGCCGGCGGTTACGCGATCTTCCTGGGCATCGACGAGACGCCGAGCCTGGGCGGCATGGTGCTCCCCGGCATGGTCCTGCTGGGCATCGCGTTCGCTCTGTCCTTCCCCTCGCTGAACATCCAGGCCACCACCGGCGTGGACGACGACGAGCAGGGCCTGGCCTCCGGGCTGCTCAACACCTCCGGCCAGGTCGGCGGCGCGATCGTGCTGGCCGTGGTGACCGCCGTGCTGACCTCCGGCGGCGAGACGCTGTCGATCGGCGCGCTGCGCTCGGCGATCGTGGTCGCGCTGGTGCTGGCCCTGGTCGGGCTGGTGATCTCGGCCACCGGGCTGCGCTCGCGCAAGGCCGCCGCGGTCGAGGCGGCGGACGCGAAGGTCTTCGAGACCGTCTGACCTGCCTGTGATCGGGAAGAGGGTTCCGCCGGGGGCGGGGCCCTCTTCCTCGTTTCTCCAGGTTCCTCATTTCTCCAGGGCGCCGAGCGGGTCGGAGTAGTCGATCCACTCCGTCGCCGAGTCGCCGAGGTCGGCGCTCTCGCCGGTGCGGACGTCCACCTGGACCAGGTGGACGTCCTCCTCGTCCCACAGGCGCACGAGGACCTTGTCGCGGCTCAGCCAGCGCTCCACCCTGATCACTTCGAGGCCGTCGGCGTCCAGGCGGGGGCGGGGGCCGGTGACGCGGCCGGTGCGGGCGTCCATGGTGACCAGCCGGTCGTCGGCCGTCACCAGGGCCAGGGAGCGGCCGTCCGGGGCGAGCGCGGCGCCGTGCTCGATGAGGGCGGGGTCGATCCGGAAGCCCTTCGTACGGGTGCCCGCGCCGTCCAGCCGCAGCGTGCTGACGGAGGCGTGGCCGGGGACGCTGCCGGTGTCCCGGCGTTCGGCGACCACGCGGGTGCCGTCGTCGTGGACGGCCAGGATCTCGACGTCCGCGCCGCGTACCGTGCGGGTCGCGCCCGTGCGGAAGTCGAGCACCGCGCTGTCGTCCGCGTCGCCGAAGGACAGCGCGAAGTAGCGGCCGTCCCGGGACGAGCTGATGTGCGCCTCGCCGTCCCCGGCCGTGGCGTCGATGCGCTTGACCACGCCCGTGGGCAGGTCGTGGACCAGGTAACGGCCCTGCGGGTTCTGGTAGACGAGCCGGTGTCCGTCCTGGCTGAGGGCCAGCGGCATGGACTCGCCGGTGGCCGGGTCGTAGCCGGCCCGCGCGTCCGGCAGCCGCCACTCCGCGCCCGACCTGGTCGTGAGCACCCATTGACCGCAGGGTTGCGGGTCGTGGACGTCGGCCTCGGCGTCGCGGCAGTAACCCGTGTAGGCGAAGCGGACCGGGTCGGGGAGCGCGGCGGGCAGCGGGTCGCGGATCTCCTGGGCGGGGGCCCGCGTCCCGGGAGCGAAGGGGGAGCGGTCCGTCGCCTCGTCCATGCGGTCGGCCACCGCGGACAGCCCCGCGACGATCGCCGTGACCATCGCGGCGACCAGGCCGAGGGAGGCGAGCGTCCACACCGACGCCCGGATCCGGCGCCGCGCCGTGACCCGGCGCAGGACGGTCTCGGCGAGGCCGGCGACGTCGGCGCGCGGCATCCCGGCGGCCAGCCCGAGCAGGGCGGCCCGCAGGGCCGGATCCCCGGGGGCGGCGTCGTGAATGCCCGCCGTCGGGGCGGGCGGCTCGGGAGCGGGGCCGAGCGTCCAGGGGGAGGTGGGTTCGGGAGCGGGGCCGAGCGTCCAGGGGAAGAGGGACATCGCGCCGTTCCCCGGCTGGTCGCCGTCCTCGGTCGGGGTCGCGAGGTCCTTCGGCAAGTCCGGGGGGTTCTCGAACAGGGTCGGGTGGGTGGCGCGGAGCTGGGTGCGGGCCCGTCGCAGCTCGTCGTCCAGCGCGCCGGTCCACAGGCCGGTGACCTGGGCCGCGTGCGGCAGGCTGAGCCCGTCGTGGAAGGTGGCGACGACGGCCGCGCGGGTCCGCGGGGCGAGCCCGGCGAGGAGATGGCCCTCCGGGAGCGGCCAGGGCGCGCCCGTCGCGCCCAGGAACCGCCCGTAGAGGTCGCGCAGCACCGCGTCGGCCGGGCGGTGGTAGCGGATCGCGGACCACCGGCGGCAGGACGCGACGAGGGCCGCGGTGGCCAGCTCGCGCGCCTTGTCCGCGTCGCCCGTCAGCAGGTAGGCCGTGCGAGCGAAAGAAGGCCCATAAGACGTCAGAAATGCTGATAAGTCGTGGGATTTGCTCACTTGTATGACTCCTTGGAGGTTGATCAGCGTAGAGGCAGTCCCGGCTCCGCGGAAGTGCCGGGGAAACCCGCTCCGATCCGCCGCCGAGCCGCTTGCAGGCCCGTGGGCTGGGCATCTACCGGGCATGCGCCCGTCATCCCCGGCCGGCGACCGGTCGTCGCGCCTTCGGCTCGCCGTCCCGCTCGCCTGCCTCGCCGTCCTGACCGCGTGCGGCACCTCCTCGCAGACCGCCCGGCTGGACACCCCCGCGGACACCGGTCCCGGCACCGCCACGCCCCGCAGCGCCCCCTCGGACGTCCCCACCAGCACCGCCGAGGTGGACGTCGAGCGCGACGGCCTCGACCCGGCCGTGGTGACCGGCGTCCGGTACGCGACCCACGACGGCTACGACCGGATGGTGATCGACCTCAAGGGCGACATCCCCGGATACAAGGTGAAATGGGTCGACGAATTCCTCCAGGACGGCTCCGGCGAGCCCATGGGCGTCCAGGGCGGCGCGTACCTGCAGCTCACCCTCTTCCCCGCCAACGCCCACGACGACGACGGCTACCCCACCTGGAAGGGCGGGCCCGTCTACCGGGCCGGTCTCAGGAACGTCTCCCACGTCGTCAGGACCGGCGACTTCGAGGGGCGCGTGGGCGTCGGCCTGGCGCTGGCCCGCCGGGCCGGCTTCCGGGTGAAGGAGCAGTCCGCGCCGAGCCGGCTGGTGCTCGACGTGGCACACTGAAGCCCGTGGTGAGAAAGATCGAGGGCCCTACCCGCATCCCCGTCCCCGGCGGCAAGATCATCGATGAGCACGTGGGGCGCGTCAACAGCGGCGACGAGCAGGTCTCGATCGCCCACATGACCGCCCCGCCCGGCTGGGCCGAGCCCGCCCAGACCCCGTCGTTCACCGAGTACACCGTGGTCCTGCGCGGCAGCCTGCTCGTCGAGCACGACGGCGGCACGGTCGAGGTGGGCGCCGGCCAGTCGGTGGTGACGTCGCCGGGGGAGAAGGTGCGCTACAGCGTGGGCCCCGACGGCGCCGAGTACGTCGCCGTGTGCCTGCCCGCCTTCACGCCGGAGAGCGCCGGCCGCGACTGACCGGCCCCGACTGACCGGTCGCCACTGACGTGGCGTGCCTCACGGGTGTGCCGGGAGGGTTGTCCACAGGCGGGCGCGACGTGTGCGGCGGCGGAGGAGTGTGCTCATATCATGGCCAGATGAGCCCCACGCTTGACAAGATCCGGCAGGCTCCCAAGGTGTTGTTGCACGATCACCTCGACGGCGGGCTGCGCGCCGAGACGATCGTCGAGCTGGCACGGGAGATCGACTACGGGCGGCTGCCCTCCACCGACCCCGACAATCTGCGCCTCTGGTTCGAGGAGGCCGCCGACTCCGGCTCGCTGGAGCGCTACCTGGAGACCTTCGACCACACGGTCGCGGTCATGCAGACCCGCGAGTCCCTGGTCCGGGTGGCCGCCGAGTGCGCCCGCGACCTCGCCGACGACGGCGTGGTCTACGCCGAGGTGCGCTTCGCGCCCGAGCAGCACACCACCATGGGGCTGAGCCTCGACCAGGTGGTGGAGGCGGTGCTCGAAGGGTTCACGCTGGGTTCGCAGGGGCGCGGCATCCGGGTCGGCACGCTGCTGACCGCGATGCGCCACATGGCGCGCTCGATGGAGATCGCCGAGCTGGCCGTGCGCTATCGCGACGTCGGCGTCGTGGGGTTCGACATCGCCGGGGCCGAGGCCGGCTACCCGCCCACCCGGCACCTCGACGCCTTCGAATACCTCCAGCGGGAGAACGCGCACTTCACGATCCATGCCGGCGAGGCGTTCGGGCTGCCGTCGATCTGGCAGGCCATCCAGTGGTGCGGCGCCGACCGGCTGGGCCACGGCGTCCGGATCATCGACGACATCACCGTGGCCGGCGACGGGTCGGCCAAGCTGGGGCGGCTGGCGGCGTACGTGCGCGACAAGCGCATCCCGCTGGAGATGTGCCCCACGTCCAACCTCCAGACCGGGGCCGCCGACTCGATCGCCGAGCACCCCATCGGGCTGCTGCGCAGGCTGCACTTCCGGGTCACCGTCAACACCGACAACCGGCTGATGAGCTCGACGAGCGTGTCCGCCGAGTTCGCCAAGCTGGTCGAGGCGTTCGGCTACGGCTGGGACGACCTGCAGTGGTTCACGGTCAACGCGATGAAGTCGGCCTTCCTCCCGTTCGACGAGCGGCTGGCGCTGATCAACGGCGTGATCAAGCCGGGGTTCGCGCAGATCAAGTGGCAGCCGTGAAACACACCTACCGGTCCAAGACCGGGTTCGTGCTGGGCTGCGCCTGGCTGGTCTTCGTGGCGTTCAACGTGTGGGACCTGACGGCCCACTACAACGGCAAGCCGTCCATGGTGGCGCTGGCCGTGCTCGGGGCGATGACGGCGCTCGTGTACGCCATCGCGGTCCGGCCCGCCACCGTGGTCGGCGAGGAGGGGCTGCTGGCCCGCAACCCGCTGCGCACGACGTTCCTGCCGTGGGCGTCCGTGGGCGAGGTGACGGTCACCCACTCCATCGCCGTCCGTTACGGCGGCGAGGGCGGCGACGAGCGGGTGCTGCGGTTGTGGACGCCCATGAGCAGCGCCAGAGAGCGGTCCAAGGCGCAGCGGCGCGGGGTGCCCAAGCCCCAGCGGGGTGGCCGGTTCCGGGTCGAGGCCACGGTCAGCAAGGCCGAGCAGGCCGCCGCCGAGGCGTTCACCGGCAAGACCCACGCCGACTTCGTGGGCGACCAGATCCGCGACCGCGCCGAGGCCGCCCACCGCCGCGCGGCCCCGGCGGTCCCGGCGGCACCGGTCAAGGTCACCTGGTCCTACGACTCGATCGCCGTCCTCGTGGTCGCGATCGCCCTGATCATCGCCGCCATCGTCATCGCCTGACCGCCCCCCGGCCCGAAGGCGAGGGCCGCGGGCAGGGGCCGGCAGACGACAGGGCCGGTGGGTCAGGGGGTTCGGCGGGTCAGGAAGCGGGTCATGCCGGCCTGGGCCAGGCCCGCCTGCTCCACCTGCCGGGCGGCCACGGTCTCGGCCTCGAAGGCGCGCTCGACCTCGGCCAGTGGCGGGCGCAGCAGCTCCAGGTGCACGGCGGTGGCGGTGCCCGGCCGGGTCCAGTGGCGCACCCGCGCGATCGCCGCCTCCACCAGCTCCTCGGCGGGCACGAGCTCGTCCAGCAGCCCGGCCGCCAGCGCGTCGGCGGCGCTCAGCCGGGCCGAGTCCAGCACCAGCCGCAGCGCCCGGCCGCCGGCCAGCCGGGGCAGCAGGTGGCTGGCGGCGTTCGAGATCGACAGGCCGAGGTGGTTCTCGGGGAAGAAGTACTCGGCGGCCGGCGTGCCGATGCGGGTGTCGAAGCAGAGCGTCCACTCGGCGGCGCCGCCGACGGCCAGGCCGTTGACCGCGGCCACCACCGGCACCCGGGTCTCCAGCACGGCCCTGGTCATGTCGTGGAACAGCTCGACCTCCGCCTCCAGCGGCCGGCCCGCCGCCTCGGCGATGTCCTCGCCCGCCGAGAACGCCCGGCCGGCGCCGGTCACCACGATGCCCCTGGCGGTGCGGCCGTGCTCGCGGACGGCCGCGGCCAGGTCCTTGCGCATGCCCGCGGTCAGGGCGTTCAGCTTCTCGGGACGGGCGAGGGTGATCAGGGCCACCTCGTCGCGTACGGTCACGTCGATCATGCCGGGTCCTCCGTGGGGATGGCGGGGGCGGCGCGCTGGTCGCGGCCGGGGCGGAGCAGGTGACGCTTCTCGATGCGGGCGGACGGGGTGAGCGTGAACGACTCCACGAACTCCACGTACGCCGGGACCTTGAAGCGGGCCAGGCGTTCCCTGGCGTGGGCGATGACGGCGGCGGCCGTGCGGGCGTCGGCGGCGTGACCGGGGCGGAGCTGGAGGAACGCCTTGGGCAGCTCGCCGAAGAGGTCGTCGGGGATGGGCACCAGGGCCGCGGCCAGGACCGCGGGATGCCCGGCGAGCACGCTCTCGACCTCGGCGCACGAGATGTTCTCACCGCCCCTGCGGACCATGTCCTTCAGCCGCCCGGCGTGCCGGATGCGGCCTCGCGCGTCCCGGACGCCGAGGTCGCCGGTGTGGTACCAGCCGCCGCGGAAGGCGTGCGCGGTGGCCTCGGGGTGGTTCCAGTAGCGGGTCATCATGGGTGTGCCGCGGACCAGGATCTCGCCTGTCTCCTCGTCGAGCCGGACCTCCTTGCCGGGCGGCGGTGTGCCCAGCGCGCCGGTGCCGACGGTGTCGTCGGCGTCCGGGTCGGCCATCAGGTCGCAGCCGCTCTCGGTGGAGCCGTACAGCTCGCGCCAGGGCGCGCCCCAGCGCTCCTCGAACGCCCGGTGCAGGCCGGGGGCGATGCCCGAGCAGAGCACGAGCCGCATCCGGTTGTCGCGGTCGAGGGGGCTCGGCGGCTGCTTGTGCATCAGCAGGGGCATGGTGCCCAGCACGTACGTGAGGGTCGCGCCGTGCTCCCGGACGGCGGGCCAGAAGCCGGAGGCGGAGAAGCGGGGGAGCACCACCTGCGGGATGCCGCCGAGCAGGCAGACCAGGGTGGTCCACTGCGGGTCCATGTACGAGTACGCCTGGGCGATCAGCAGGACGTCGTCGTCGCGCAGGCGGACGAGGTCGGCGACGATGCGGGCGGTCCTGACCCAGTAGTCGTGGGTGAGCAGGCAGGCTTTGGGGAAGCCGGTCGTCCCCGACGTGTACTGAAAATTGGCGACATTGTCCGCGCTGAGGGATATGTCGAGAGGTGGGCCGTCCGTCAGCTCGTCCACGAGGTGCACCACGCCCGGCACGCGCGCGGCGGGCTCCGCGCCGGTCAGGGTGGCGACCGCGCCGGAGTCGCGCAGGACGTGCTCCAGGTCGGCCGCCTGGTACCGCACGTTCACGGGGACGGTGACCGCCCCCGCCTTCAGCACGGCGAACCAGCTCAACGGCCACCACGGCTCGTTGTCCAGCATGACGGCCACCCGGTCGCCGGGGCGCACCCCCTGGGCGGCCAGCGCACGGGCCAGGCGGCCCGAGACGGCGTCGGCCTCGGCGAAGCTCAGCGAGGTCGCCGGGAGGGCGGGTGAGGAAGCGGGGAAACGGAGGAACTCGCGCTCGCCGTACGTGCTAGCGGCGTGCCTCAGCAGGTCGGGGATCGTGGTGTGCATCCGGCGGCTCCCACGGGAAGACGGGCAGCAGGCGTCGATCGAGGGGCGCCACGACCGGGCCGGCGGCGCGTACGGCGGCCAGGCCGATCGTGACGAACTCCGCGCACACCTGCTCCAGCGTCGAGTCCCCGTCGGGGCGGTACCACTCGCTGGTGCCGGTGCACATGGACATGAGGGCGAGACGGGTCAGCTTCTGGTCGGCGACGTGGAAGACGCCCTCGGCGACGCCGTCGGCCAGGGCGCTCTTCCAGTGGCTCTCGTAGGCGTCCCGCAGGGCGATGACCTCGGTGTGGGCGGGAGAGCCGGGGGTCAGGGAGCGGAGCTCGCCGTCCATGACGCGGCTGGTCAGGGGGGTGAGCGCGTGCAGGGCGGTGAGCGAGGTGATCAGCAGGGCGAGGCGGTCGGCGGGACGCGTGGCCCCGGCCAGGACGCGGGCGGTCGAGTCGATCAGTCCTTGCAGGCCGGTCCGCATGAGGTCGGCCAGCAGGGCTTCCTTGCTGTGGACGTGGTGGTAGACGCCGGCGTTGGTCAGGTTCACCGCCCTGGCCAGGTCCCTGATGCCGGTGGCGGCGTAACCCTGCTGGGCGAAGAGCCGCACCGCGGCCGTCCTGATCCGGAGCAGTGGGTCCACGTCCATGGCGACCTAACGAACGTTCGGTTGCTTCTTAGGCTGGAAAATACCCCATGTCCCTAGAAATCGCCATAGGTTGACTCTGACACCGTGTGAGCCCCTACTTCTGGACCGGACATGTTCAGCATCGGAGATTTCGCCCGGCTGGGGCTCGTGTCCGTACGCATGCTCCGCCACTACGACGCCATCGGCCTGCTGCGCCCCGCGCACGTGGACCCGCTCACCGGCTACCGGTCCTACCAGGCCGCGCAACTGGCCAGGCTCAACCGGATCGTCGCCATCAAGGACCTCGGCTTCACGCTGGAACAGGTCCGGACGATCCTGGACGAGAAGGTCAGCACCGAGGAACTGCACGGCATGGTACGGCTGCGCCGCGCCCAGCTGGAGGCCCGGATCAGCGCCGACCTGGCCCGGCTGCGCGGCGTCGAGGCGAGACTCCGCAGCATCGAGACGGAGGGGCACATGAGAACCGCGGAAGTCGTGCTGAAGAAGGTCGACCCGGTCCGGGCCGCGCAGCTCAGCGCCAGGGCGGCCAGCTACGAGAGCAAGGACGTCGGCCCCGTGATCGGGCCGCTGTTCGAGGAGATCTGCGCCCGCGTTGAGCGG
Source organism: Nonomuraea sp. NPDC049637 (assembly GCF_040675235.1). Lineage (NCBI taxonomy): Bacteria > Bacillati > Actinomycetota > Actinomycetes > Streptosporangiales > Streptosporangiaceae > Nonomuraea > Nonomuraea sp. NPDC049637. The sequence continues at coordinate 3,403 of NZ_JBFAOM010000012.1, read as the reverse complement.
GCGGACGTCCGGGTGGTCGGCCCCGGCCTGGCCTACTACCGCCAGGAGGACGACGGCTCGGTCATGGTCCACGCCTGCCTGCCGGTCAACGTGGACCCGGACCCCCGCCACGACTTCGAGATCAGGGACCTGCCCGCGATCGGCACGGCGGCCACGATCATCCACCACGGCCCGATGGAGGCCGCCGGGCCGACCTTCCAGGCGCTGGCCCACTGGATCGAGGAGAACGGCCACCGCTCGCTCGCCCTGGCGAGAGAGGTGTCGCTGCACTGCCCGCAGGACCGCGCGGAATGGGTGCACGAGCTGCAGATCGAGGTGGCCCCGGTCTAGTGGAGGCGAGCGAGCTGGAACACCACCGGGTCGAGCTGACCGGCTACTGCTACCGGATGCTCGGCTCGGGCTTCGAGGCCGAGGACGCGGTGCAGGAGACGTTCGTCAGGGCGTGGCGCACGTACGAGCCGGGGCGGGGGCTGTTGCGTCCGTGGTTGTTCCGGCTCGCCACGTCCGTCTGCCTCGACATGTTGCGCGGGCCGCAGCGGCGGGCGCGGGCGATGGACCTCGGGCCGGCGGCGCGTCCCGGTGATCCGCTCGGCGATCCGCTGCCCGGGGACGCCTGGGTGTGGCCGGCGCCCGACGGGCGCGTGTTGCCGGCCTGGGCGAACGGCTCGCCCGCCTTCGCCCAGTACCGGGACGGGGAGGCGTTCGCCCTGGTAGTCCTGGAGGTCGGCGGCGGGGTCGTCACCGGCGTGACCACTTTTCTCGATCCCCGGCTCGTGCCCGCTTTCGGCCTGCCGATGAGTTTCGGGCAGCCGTTCCGTACTGACAGGTGAAGGAGGACAGACACATGCCACAGATCGTCGAACTGCCCGAGCGTCCCTACCTCGGGATCAGGAAGACCATCACGATGACCAGTTTCGGTCTCGTCGGAGACCGGATCGCCGAGATGATCGGCTGGCTCGCCGAGCGCGGGCACACGATGGCCGGCGCCCCGTTCTTCCGGTACCACAGCATCGACCTGCCGCAGGACCGGCTGGTGGTGGAGGCGGGCGTGCCCGTCACCGAGCCGGTGGAAGGCGAGGGCGAGTTCCACGCGGGCACGCTGCCCGCGGGCCGTTTCGTCACCGAGTCCCACCACGGCCACCCCGACCAGCTCTCCGGCGTCATCGAGTCGGTGCTGACGTGGGCCGCCGAACAGGGCCTGACCTGGGACATGACCGAGAAGGACGGCACCGAGCACTGGGGCTGCCGGCTGGAGCTCTACCAGACGGACCCGCGGGTCGAGCCCGACCTCAACAACTGGGACATCGACCTGCAGTTCCGCCTGGCCTGAGCCGGCCCTCACGCCGCGTTCGCGCGGGGCAGCAGCGAGGTCAGCAGCGCGGCCAGCACGAACAGGGCCGCGCCCGCCAGGCCGATCGCCACGATCCCGTTGAAGAACGCGGCGTGACTGGCCGCCAGCAGCTCGGCGGCCTGCGCCGGGGCGAGCCTTCCGGCCACGGCCGCCGCGCCCGCCAGGGTCTCCCTGGCCGCGTCGGGCACGTGCGCGGGCAGGGCGTGGTGGTAGACGGCCGCGGCGACCGTGCCGAGCAGGGCCAGGCCGAGCGTCCCGCCCAGGAAGTTGCCCGACTCGGCCAGCGAGGCCGCCGACCCGGCCTTCTCCGGCGGCACCGAACCGACCACGATCCCCGTCCCCAGGGCGAACAGCGGGCCGGTGCCCAGCGCCAGCACGGTGATGGCGGTGATCACCACCGGCAGCCCGGCCTCGGCCTGCGTGAGCAGCGCCGCCCCGGCGGCCGACAGCGCCAGGCCGCCCATGACGGCGGCGCGGGGGGCGACGCGGCGGGTCAGGGCCGGGGTCAGCGTGGTCCCCAGCGCGACGCCGAGCCCCATGGGCGCGAACCACAGCGCCGACTGCGCCGGGGTGTACCCCAGCACCGACTGCAGGTACTGGGTGACCAGGAGCCCGGCGCCCGCCATGGCGATGCCCGCCAGCACGAGCGCGGTCAGGATCAGGGTGAGCGGACGCTGGGCGAACAGGCGCAGGTTGAGCAGGGGAGCGTCGAGCGTGAGCTGCCGCCGTACGAACGCCGCCCCGAACGCGAGACCGACCGCGATCGCCGCGAGCGGCACGCCCGGCCCGGCCGACGCCGACGAGGCGGCCAGCTCCTTGACGCCCCAGACCACCGGCAGGATCGCCAGCAACGACAGCGCGACGCTGGCCAGGTCCATGCGCCCGCCGTCCGGGTCGCGGAACTCCGGCAGCAGCAGCACGCCGCCCACGAGCAGCACCGCGATCACGGGGACGGCCATCAGGAACACCGACCCCCACCAGAAGTGCTCCAGCAGCAGCCCGCCGACGACCGGCCCGAGCGCCGCCCCGGCGAACTGGCAGGTGGCCCAGACGGCGATGGCCGTGCCGCGCTGCCGGGCGTCGCGGAACATGTTGGTGATGAGCGCGAGCGTGGAGGGCATGAGCGTGGCGCCGGCGACGCCCAGCACCGTACGGGCGGCGATCAGCATGGCCGGGCTGACCGCGTACGCCGCCACGAGGGAGGCGACGCCGAAGGCCGCCGCGCCGGTCAGCAGGAGCCGGCGGCGGCCGATGCGGTCGCCGAGCCCGCCCATCGTGATCACCAGCCCGGCGACCATGAACCCGTAGATGTCGATGATCCACAACTGCTGGACGGCGCTCGCCCCCAGCTCCACGCTCAGCCGGGGCAGCGCCAGGAACAGCGCGTTGATGTCGACCGCGACGAGCAGAGTGGGCAGGGCGAGCACCGCCAGCCCGGCCCATTCGCGCCGCCCGGCCCTGGGCTCGGCGGCGGTCTCGGTGAGATGCGGCATGTCGGGAGCCTCCTGGTGTCGTCCGTTTCACCAGGAGGTCGGAGCCCGGCTCGCGCGCTCGACGTGCTTTCCGGAAAAGTTTCGCTGGGCATGTCGAGAGGGACGCACCGGCTCCGACCCCAGCACGACGGAACCCGCCGGACCACGAGGAGAGACGATGAAGTTTCTGTTGATCATGCAGGTGAACCAGCAGGTCATGGACACCCTGAGCGAGGAGCAGCGCGAGCTGATCATGAGCGGCCACGGCGCGTTCATGAAGACGATCCAGGAGTCGGGCGAGATGATCGGCACGCAGGCGCTCGGCGACCCGTCCACCAGCGCCGTCGTCCGCACCCGCAACGGCCTGCCGGCCGTGACCGACGGCCCCTTCCTGGAGGCCAAGGAGTACATGGGCGGCTACTACATCGTCGACTGCGAGAGCCGCGAGCGCGCGATCGAGCTGGCCGGGATGATCCCCGACAGCCAGATCGAGGGCCTGGCGATCGAGGTCCGGCCGATCATGTTCTCGGCGGGCGCCGACATGTGACCGGGCGGTGGGCCCGCGGCGCGGGCCCACCGG